>DASURT010000236.1:0-2443 GCA_036375515.1 Sphingomicrobium sp. | reverse complement strand
GAGGATTTCGCGACCGCGGCCGCGAGGCGGGGACTGGCGCTCGAGGAAACCCGGTCGATGCCGGCCAATAACCTGATGCTGCTTTTGCGGCGCCTGGGCGGATCAACCGACCGCGCGTGACTGCTCGCGCTGGTGCTGCTCTTGGAGCCAGCCGACCAAGGTCGTCAGGGCCAGCGAGCGATGGAAAGTCAATCCGTAGGAATTGCCGTCCTTCCACTGGATCACCGCGGGGATTGGCGCCAGGCCTGTCAGGGTGACGACGACTTCCTCGCCGCTCGGAAGCTCCCTGGCGCTGAGGATTTTGACGCCGCCCTGAGACACGTCGACCGCCTTGGTGCGATGCACCGAGGCGCCCTCGCGGACCCATGCCGTGCAATGCAACTCGATCCGGGGCATCCGTGGGCGTGGACCATCCAGCGATGCGGAAATGAGCCCGAGAACATCGATGGGGGAATCGAAACTCGCCCCAATGCAGTCGTCCCTGGCCCAGCGCGCGGTGGCGGTCACCGGCTCGCCCTGCTTCAGCTCGATCGTGAGCCGCGTGCCAGGCTCGATACGGCAATAGGCGCGAATCAGCATCCCGCCGGCCGAGATGCTCTTGATCAGGCACAGCTCGCGGCGCTCGCCGATCATCAGCGATCCGACCCTCAGCAGGCTGAGGTGCCGCTCCGCGCTCCACTGCCCGCCGGGTTCGGGCGTCTTGTCGTCGAGCGAGTAGAGAGTGGTTTCGACCGGCTGCTCGTCCAACTTGAAGCTCCAATGAGTGAGTCTGATCGCCCGACTCGACAAAATCGGGCCGGCTCATTCGATCGCGCCATAGCATTCGACGCCTTACTAGTTGGTTGCCGGCGTCCCCCGAATTGTTGTGGCTCAAACGTTTGATCGCCGGGCCCGCCGGGCGTAAGCTCTCTCACAAGGAGGCTTCATGCCGCTACGCCTGTCCGTGTTTTCGCTGGCGCTCCTCGCCGCGGGTCCCGCGCTCGGCAACCCGCCGCGCACGACCGAGATGCAGGCGGTCAGCGGCCCCGCCGAGATAGACAAGACCACCCAGACCGAAGATGTCCGGTTTCGAAACGACGGTTACGAGCGCATGACCGTTCCGGTGCAGGTTTCCGGGACCGGACCGTATCGCTTCCTGGTGGACACGGGCGCCGATCGCACCGCCATCTCCCGCGACCTTGCCCGGAAGCTCAATCTGAAGGCCGGAGAGGACCAGTCGCTCCATTCGATCGGAGGCGTTTCGACGGTCGCGACGGCCGACGTTCCGGGGCTTCAGCTGACCCGCAAGGTCGTCAACGTGACCGATGCTCCGCTGCTGGAGCGGGCGAACATGGGCGCCGACGGAATCCTCGGAACGGATTCGTTGAGCTCGCAGCGGATCCTGTTCGACTTCCAGAATCAGACGATGGCGATCGTCCCCTCGAAGAGCCGTGACGCCGCGGACGAGCCGGGATCGATCGTCGTGACTGCGAGCAGGCGGAACGGCCGGCTGATTGTGACCGAGGCGCGCGCGAACAACCGCGCCGTGACCGTCGTGCTCGATACCGGCGCGCAGGTCAGCATCGGCAACAATGCGCTCCGCCAGCGCCTCATGGGCAAGCGACCGTTCGATGAATCGCGGCGGATCGAGCTTCACTCCGTGACGGGCGACGTGATTCACGGTGAATGGATGCTCGTCCGCGAGCTCGAGATGGGCGGAGTCACGCTTCGCGACCTCGCGATCGTCTTCGCCGACGCCCACACTTTCGATACGCTGAACCTGAACGACAGGCCGTCGCTGCTGCTCGGAATGAATGCGATGCGCGCCTTCAAGAAAGTTTCGATCGACTTCGCCAACAAGAAGCTTCGGGTGGTCTTGCCCGAGCGCAGCGAGCTCGATCTAAGGCTGGCCTCGGCACGGCTGTAATCGGCCGTTGCCCGGCCGATCCATTCCAGGCAACCTTCTGTATCCGGAACGGGCTAAATGCGTAGAGTGAAGCTCGATGGCTAGGTCCCCGCGCATCGTCATTGTCGGCCTCGGTTATGTCGGCCTTCCGCTGGCGGTCGCACTCGCGCGCAAATTCGACTCGACGGGCTTCGATATCGATTCCGAGCGAGTTGCCGAGCTTCGCCGGGCCCGCGACCGGACCCGGGAAGTCGATGAGGATGATGACCTCGTAATCGGGACCGTCGCTCACCGTCAGTATCGCGAGCTCCCGGTCGAGCGGCTGGAAACCCTTGTTGCGCCCGGAGGCACGCTCGCCGACCTGAAGGGCATGTGGACCGACCGCAAGCCGGATCCCGTAATCGACCGACGGACCCTGTGAAGCGTGAACGATCCCACTGAATCCCGCACGCCGATCGTCATCGCGGCCAACAGTTCCTGGAATATCGTCAACTTCCGCCTGGGGCTCATTCGCGCGTTGCGGAAGGAAGGATATGATCCAATTGTCGTTGCGCCCCT
>DASURT010000235.1:0-18399 GCA_036375515.1 Sphingomicrobium sp. | reverse complement strand
GAAAGCTTGATGGCTTCGGGCCTGGTCCCGATGACCAGCCAAATGTCGGCGGACAGCCTTCCTCCTAGCTCGGCAGGAGCAATGTGCCTCCGCTACGGATGAAGCTCAACGAAAATTGTCGGCGTAGGCCTGGATATTCAGCCGCACGGGAGCGGCGGGGACCACATGAAAGCCGAGCCCGTGCTTCTCGCAGTAGGCGACCGCCGCCTCCCTCGTCGGGAAGATCATGCGCACCTGCGGATTGGTGTCGCCGGAGCCGTTCCACCCGGTGAGCGGATCGGCCTTCAGTGGCTCCTGCCGCTCGAACTCCAGCAGCCAGCGGCCGGCATTCGCCTTGCCGGACTGAGTCGTCTTCCGGTCGAGCTCGGAGATTCGGGCGATCGTCACGCGCGCGCCGTGGCAAAGACCGCGCGACGAATCAAGCCGCGCCTCGGGCGGCGCATTGCTGTATTCGGGTGCGATGCCGCGACCGCAACGCGCTGCCATTCGGGGACGGACTGCCGCCGCATGGGGAGTCCACCTGTTCACGGCGGCGGGCGCCGTTGCCGCCCTGCTCGCGCTCATCGCCGTCGAGCGGCGGCAGCCGGAGACCGCGCTTTTCTGGCTTTTCGTGGCTTTGGCGATCGACGGTGTCGACGGGACGCTCGCGCGGGCCGTCAAGGTTCGGGAACGAATTCCGCGGATCGACGGCGAAGCGCTCGACCTCGTGGTCGATTATCTCACCTATGTGCTCGTCCCCGTGTGGTTCATCCTCGAAGGCGGCTATCTGCCCGGGCCGCTCGCGCTGCCGCTTAGCGCCGCGATCCTCGTGTCCGCGCTCTACATTTTCGCGCGGCGCGACATGAAAACCGACGACGGCTACTTTCGCGGCTTTCCGGCGCTGTGGAACGTCGTCGCCTTCTATTTCTTCGTCCTGAAACCCGCGCCGCCGCTCGCCGCCGGGGCCGCCGCCGCGCTCGTCGTGATGACCTTTGCGCCAATCCACACGGTCCATCCGTTCCGAGTGCGGGATTACGGCCCCGTTCCGCCATCGCTGGCGATCCTCTGGGCAGCAACGACCGCCGGGCTCTTGTCGCGCGACCTCGACGACTGGGTGAGACCCGTTCTTGCGGCGATTTCATTCGGCAGCGCCGCGCTTCTGGCCGGAATGGGGCTGCTCCGGACCTTGCGAGGCCCGCGGAGCCGGCTAGGCTGAAAGCTGTGCGCTTCCCGTCGAGTTAATATGCGACGGCTGCCCGGTTGTGATATTCGGCCTGTCCTCCCGAACGAAGACGGAGGGGATCATGGCATCACCGAAAATGAGCCTGCTGCTGACGGCGGGCGTCGCACTGCTCGCGTCAGGCGGGTGCAACAAGGCCGGCGCGCCAGGCGCCGAGACGTCCAAGGAAACGGCGGCCGCGAATACGTCGGCCAGCGCCGCCGACCCGATCGCGAGCGCCGAGGCCGCCGCTCCGGCCGCGATCGCCCGCGACGCGGCGGTCGTAACGGTCGATGCCAAGGGCGCGATGACCACGCTGCGCGAAGGCAAGAACGGCTGGACCTGCATGCCCGACGCTCCGGCCACCCCGGGCCCGGACGCGATGTGCATGGACGCCAATGCCGCCAAATGGGCCGCGGCCTGGATCGGGCGCAAGGCGCCGCCCGAAGGGACCGTGGGCCTTATGTACATGCTCGAGGGCGGGACCGACGCCAGCAACACCGACCCTTACGCCGCCAAACCCACCGGCGAGAACGACTGGATCAAGACCGGCCCCCACGTGATGGTCGTGGGCTCGAAGGAAATCCTCGCCGGCCATCCGTCCGGGGCCAGGCCGGACACGTCGTCGCCCTATGTGATGTGGGCAGGGACCCCATATGCACATTTGATGGTGCCGATCGACAAGTCGCAATAGAATAGGCAGAGCCGGGGGCGGGGATGAGCGACGCATTCGCCTATCTGTCGGTGTTGCTGTCGATCATCCTCGGCCTGGCCATGGCCGAGATCCTGCAGGGATACGGCCGGCTCCTGATCTCCCGGGCGACCGTCAAAATCTATGCGCCGCCGCTGATCTGGTCGGCCATGATGCTCCTGATGGCGACGCAATTCTGGTGGGCGAGTTTCGGGCTCGCAAAGCGGGAGCACTGGGACTTCGCCGCGTTCTGCGCCGTCCTGTTGCAGGCAATCATGATGTACATGGGCTCGGCCCTGGTGCTTCCCCGGGGCGGGCCCGATCGGCCTGTCGACCTTCGGGCGCACTATTACCGGGAGGCGACGCCCTTCTTTTCGTTCGGCCTGCTGTTCATCGCGCTCGGCTTCGCGAAGGATTGGCTTCTGGAGCGGACGCAGCCGGCCATCATCCTGGCTTTCATGTCCGTCTTCGCCGCCATCACGATCGTGGCCTTGATCTGGCGCCGTCCGCTGGTGCACGAGGTCGTCGCGCCGCTCATGGCGGTCATGATCGTCCTCTACTTCGCATTCATGTTCTGGCGGCTCTGAACGCCGTTCAATAGGCGCGGGAGATCGCGAACTCGACCGCCTCGGCCAGCGCCGACCTGGCCTTGCTCGGCGCGAAGCAGGCCAGCGCGTCGATCGCTCGGCGGGCGTAGCGGCGCGCATGCTCGATCGTATCGGCGAGGGCATCCGTGGAGCGCATCAGTGCGATGGCGTGCGCGAGGTCGTCGTCGGACACGCGCTCGCCGGCAATGGCCGCCCTCCAGAAGGCGCGGTCCTCCTCGTCGCCATGCGCATATGCGAGGATCACCGGCAAGGTCATCTTGCCGTCGCGGAAGTCGTCGCCGACGCCCTTGCCCATAGTCGCCGAGTCGGACGCATAGTCGATCACATCGTCGGTCAGCTGGAAGGCGATGCCGAGGTTCCTGCCGTAGCATTCGAGCGCGAACTCGGCTTCCTCGCTCGCTTCGGCCACGATCGGAGCGACGCGGCACGCGGCGGCGAACAGGGCCGCCGTCTTGGCGCTGATGATCTCGAGATATTGCTCCTCGCCGGTGTCGATCCGGCGCTGCGCGGTCAGCTGCTCGACCTCGCCCTCCGCGATCACCGCCGAAGCATGACTGAGGACTCGGAGCACTCGGAGACTTCCGTCCTCGACCATCAGCTCGAAGGCCCGGCTGAACAGGAAATCGCCGACCAGCACGCTCGCCGGATTGCCCCAGATGAGGTTGGCGGTGCGTTTCCCCCGGCGCATGCCTGACCCGTCGACCACGTCGTCGTGGAGCAGGGTCGCGGTGTGGATGAACTCGACCGCCGCGGCGAGCTTGTGGTGGCGCGTCCCCGGATATCCGAGGAGGTTGGCGCAGGCGAGGGTCAGCATCGGGCGCATGCGCTTGCCGCCGCCGGCGATCAGGTGACCGGCAAGCTCGGGGATCAACGCCACCTTGCTCTGCATTCGCTCGAGAATGACCGCGTTGACGCCGTTCATGTCGGCGGCGACGAGCGCCATCAGCGCGTCGAGCGACGGAACGCGGTCGGCCTTGAGTGGATGAACGGTTGCAGCCACGGCGCGGCGTTAGGCGCTGCCGCTTAATCCGGCAATAAGCTGTCATTGCGAGCGAAGCGAAGCGGTCCGGCTATCTCTCAATGACGAGGGGTATTACCAGACGTGGACGCGCTGATCGGGCGGCAGGTACATCTTGTCGCCGGGCTGGACGTTGAACGCCTTGTACCAGGGATCGAAATTCCGCACGACGCCGTTCACGCGGTATTTGGCGGGGCTGTGCTCATCGGTGAGGAGCTGAGCGCGCTCCGCTCCTTCCCGGCTCTTCCTCTGCCAGCTGTAGCCGTAGGCGATGAAGAAGCGCTGGTCGCCGGTCAGGCCGTCGATCACCGGCGGCTCGCCATGCTGGGCGACATAGCGCCGGTAGGCGGCATAGGCGACTTCGAGCCCGCCGAGATCGCCAAGATTCTCGCCGAGGGTCAGCTCACCCTTGATGTGCACACCCGGGATGGGTTCATAGCCATTGTACTGGCCGACGAGCTTCGTCGCCTGCGCCGTGTAGAGCTTCGCGCTTGCCGCGGTCCACCAGTCGCGGAGCCTCCCCTTCGCGTCGAACTTGCGGCCCTGGTCGTCGAAGCCGTGGCCGATTTCATGGCCGATGGTCGCTCCGATGCTTCCGTAATTCGAGGCGGCGTCGGCGTTCGGGTCGAAATAGGGCGGTTGCAGGATCGCCGCAGGGAAGGTGATCTGGTTCTGGGTCGGGTCGTAATAAGCGTTGTTGGTCTGCGGCAGCATGTCCCACAGCGACCGGTCGACGGGTTTGGGATATCGGGACAGCAACAGCTTCCACTGGAAGTCGTCGGAGCGGATGGCGTTTCCAAGCAGATCGCCGCGCTTCACCTCGAGCGAGGAATAATCGATATATTTGGCCGGATGGCCGATGCGCGGGTCGAAGCTCGCGAGCTTCGCCAGCGCCTGCGACTTCGTCGGCGCGTCCATCCAGCTCGAATTCTCGATCTTGTCTTTCAGCGCCGAGCGGATGTTGGCGATGAGCTCGCCCATCTGCCGCTCGCTTTCGGCCGGAAAGTGGCGCTGGACGTAGATCTGCCCGACGCCCTCGCCGAGCGCGTCGTTGACCAGGCCGACGCCTCGCTTCCACCGGTCGCGCTGCGTCTCGACGTCGCGCAGCGTCCTGGAATAGAAATTGAACTTCGCCTCGTCGAACGCCTTGGGCAGATATTGGGCGTTGTTGCTGATGAAGTGGAAGGCGGTCCAGTCCTTCCACGTCGGCAGCGGCGTGCTCGCGAACAATCTGCCTTCGGCGGCGATCGCGGTCGTCTGGCCGATGACGATTTGATCGGCCGAGCCCAGGCCCAGCTTGGCGAGAGCGCGATCCCACTGGAACTGGGGAGCGAAGGCCCGGAGCTTCGCGCGGGTCATCGGGTTGTAGATGGCGTCGACGTCGCGGCTCTTCTCCGGAGTCCAGTGGATTTTCGCGATCTCGGTCTCGAGCGCGATGATCCGGTCGGCCTTCGCCTCCGCGTCGGGGATACCGGCGAGCGTCTGAAGCTTGACGATATAGTCGCGATAGGCCTTGCGGTAGGCGTCGTACTTCTCGCCCTTGAGCAGATAATAGTCGCGGTTCGGCATTCCGAGCCCGTCCTGAAAGACGTAGGCCGAATAGCGGGTCGGGTCTTTGAGGTCGGCGAAGATCGCCATTCCGACGGGGGACTCGAAACCGGGCGACGCGAACAGGTCGATGAGGCCGCCTCGGTCATTCACCGCGGCAATCTGGTTGAGATAGGGCTCGAGCGGCCCGGTTCCGAGCGTCTCGATGCCCGCCTCGTCCATCCAGCTCGCGTAGAAATCGCCCACCTGCCGGCCGATCCGGCCGGATTGCGCCGGATCCTTCGCCATGTCCTCGACGATCGCGCGGACGTCGGCGTCGATCTTGTCGTTGAGGACGGAATCGATGCCGGCGAAGGTGCGGTCGGCGGGGATCGGCGTCCGGGCCAGCCAGCTTCCGTTGACGTAGGCGAAAAAGTCGTTGCCCGGCTTGACCGCCGAATCCATCGACGTTGCGTCATAGCCCCAGCTGCCGAACGCCGGCGCGGCCGCCAGCGACGCCGCGGTCGTGCCCATGAGCGCGATCGCCGCCGTGCCCGCAAGGACCCATCGCCGAAACCCCATTTCACCCTCCTGGATAACCAGGCCGCTCGTTCGGGCAGCCACTGGAATTGTCAAAAGGAAATTCGACGAACGGACGATCGCATCAACCGGCGGGCAATGTGAGGCGGGCGAGCAGGCCGCCCAGATCTTCGCTTTCCTCCAGGTGGATCGCGCCGCCGTAGATTTCGGCGACGTCGCGGACGATCGCGAGGCCGAGGCCGGTGCCCGGCTTGCCGGTCGTGTCGAGCCGCGTTCCACGGGTGAAGAGCAAACCGCGGTCGGCCTCGGGAATCCCGGCGCCGTCATCCTCGATCTCGATGTCGACCGTCCCGTTCTTGGGTTCGACCGTCACGAACACGCGCCCGCCGCCATATTTCGCCGCGTTCTCGACGAGGTTGCCGAGCATCTCGTCGAGATCCTGGCGTTCGACCCGGACCTGCGCCTGGTGATCTCCCGCGATATCAACCGTGACGTTCTCGTAGAGGCGGTCGACCGCGCGCTGCACCGCCTCGAGGCTGTCCCAGACCGTGGATCGCGCGTGAGCGGAGGCTCGGCGGCCGAGCGCTCGCGCCCGTGCCAGGTGGTGATCGACCTGGCGCCGCATCGCCGCGGATTCGCGGATCACCGTCTCGTCGAGGTCCGGCGAGTCCGCGGTCGCGGCATTGGTGATGACGGTCAGCGGGGTCTTCAGCGCATGGGCAAGGTTGCCGGCATGCCGACGAGCCTCCTCGGCCTGCGCCTCGCTGTGGGCGAGCAGCTGGTTGATTTCCTCGGTCAGCGGTCGAATCTCGGTCGGGAATTCATGCCCGACGCGGGTCTTCTCCCCCGACCGGATCGACGCCACTTCCTGCCGGACCCGGCGCAATGGCCAGAGACCGTACAAGGTCTGGAGCGTCGCCAGGACCAGAAGTCCGAGCCCGAGCGCTCCGAAGCTCCAGATGAGAGTCGAGCGCAGCCGGCGGATCTGCTCGTTGATCGTCTCGCGCGACTGGGCGACCTGGAATCGCCAGCGGACGTTGGAACCTGGAAGGATCGCATCGCGTTCGGCGACGCGGATCGGTTCTTCATGGGTCGCGGTCGAAAATTCGTCGCTGTCGTAGAGGTGCGGCGTCACGTCGTTGTGGGTGTCGAAAACTCGCAGCCGCCGGTCCCACAGCGAGCGCGACGCGAACGTGTCGGCACCGATCCCGCTGATCTGGAAATAGAGCCCCGAGTAAGGCTCGATGAATCGCTGGTCGGCCGGGGGCCTGTTGAAGCGCACTTCTCCGTCGGGTCCGATTTCCGACGCGGCGATCATCGAATTGAGCACGAATACGATCTGGTTGTCGAAATTGTCGATGATCGAGCGTGAAAGCACGCGGTCGAGAGCCAACCCGCCGATCAGCAGCAGCGCCGCGATCCACAGCGCGGCGATGCCGATCATCCGGCGGGTAAGAGAACCCATGCGCCGCCGCTGTGACCTCGTCCGGGCAGCGGCTCGAGTCTCGGCCGCCGCCGTTGCCGGGGCGGCTTGCCTGTTCAACTTCGCTTATCCTCCGGATCTTCGAGGCTGTAGCCGAGGCCTCGGATCGTGGTGATCACGTCGGGCCCGAGCTTCTTTCGGATGCGCGTCACGAACACCTCGATCGTATTGGAATCGCGGTCGAAATCCTGGTCGTAGATGTGCTCGATGAGTTCGGTGCGGCTGACCACCTTGCCCTTGTGGTGCATTAGGTAGGAGAGGAGCTTGTATTCCTGCGCGGTGAGCTTCACCGGGTCCCCGTCCTTGGTGACCTTGCCCGAGCGCGTGTCGAGGCGGATGTCGCCGGCCCTCAGCTCCGAGCTCGCGATTCCGGCTGATCGGCGGATGAGCGCGCGCAGCCGGGCGATCAGTTCCTCCGTCTGGAACGGCTTGGCGAGATAGTCGTCGGCCCCGGCGTCGAGCCCGGCGACCTTGTCCGACCAGCTGTCGCGCGCGGTGAGGACGAGGACCGGCATCTTGCGGCCTTCCTTGCGCCAGCGATCGAGGACGGTGAGGCCGTCGATCTCGGGCAGGCCGAGGTCGAGGATCACGGCGTCATAATTCTCGGTCGAGCCAAGATAATGCCCGTCCTCACCGTCCGTCGCGAGGTCCACGGCATAACCCGCGCCTTCGAGCGTCGAGCGCAGCTGCCGCCCGAGATTGGGTTCGTCTTCGACAATCAGAACGCGCATTGCCGCTCCCTGGAGCTGTTCATCCTTGTGCCGTCAACCCGCGTTGCGGCAATCGGTTGCTTAGCGAAACAAGCTGGGAGTTGGCGCGGAAATGTCAATCGGCGCCGGAGAAGGGGGTCAGGGCCGCGACTTGCGGATGATTCGGCCGGTCTGGGGATCGACATCGACCCAGATGACTCGGCCGTTCTGCATGAACTTCATGCGATAGGTGCCCCCGTTGAGCTCAGGCCCGAGATAATCGGCGCCGCCCATGAACGGCACCACCCGCCGCTCGAGCTGCGGAAGCGGCATCGAGCGGCCCTTCTGGGTCGCTTCGAACGCCTTGTCGGAATCGCGCGGCTTGTCGGCCAGCGCTGGAGCGCTGGTCAGCGAGGCGGCAATTACGGCCGCAAACAGGGTACGAAACAGGCTCATGGCGCGACTCTCGTGAAGCCGGCTTCTACCAGAGCGCATTGAATAGGCTATGAATGTCGCTGAACGGCGACGTTCAGGTCCCGGGCCAGTGGCGCAAATGCAACGCCGCCGCCATATGGCCGGCGCATGGCGCCTCCCATCCTCTCCTACGAAGACCTTGGACTCGTTCAGGGCGAAGGCTGGCTGTTTCGCGGGCTCGACATCCATGTCGGGACACGCGACCGCCTGGCGCTGATCGGCCGAAACGGGGCGGGCAAGACCACGTTGCTGAGGTGCCTCGCAGGGCTGATCGACCCCGACGAGGGCAAGCGCACGATCGTTCCAGGGACCCATGTCGTGCTCCTGGAGCAGGACCCGCGGATGGAGGGGCACGAAACGCTCCACGACTGGGCGCTGCACGGGCCCGACGCTCCCGAACCGCACGAAGTCGCCGCGATCGCGCATCAGCTCGGGATCGATCTCTCGCGTCCCGTCGCCACGGCGAGCGGCGGGGAGCGGCGGCGCGCCGCGATCGCGCGCGCTCTGGCGCAGCGCCCCGACGTGCTCTTCCTCGACGAGCCGACCAACCACCTCGACCTCGGCGCGATCGAATGGCTGGAGGAGTGGCTCAAGCGCTTCAGGGGCGCGTTCATCGTCATCAGCCACGACCGAACCTTCCTGACGCGGCTGACGAACAGCTGCCTGTGGCTCGACCGCGGGCAGCTCAGGCGCGCCGAGATCGGTTTCGGCGGATTCGAGACGTGGACCGAGCGCATCCATGAGGAGGAGGCACGGGCGGCGGAGAAGCTCGACGCCAGGCTGAAGCTCGAACTGCACTGGCTGCAACATGGAGTAACCGCGCGGCGGCGGCGAAACCAGGGGCGCCTCGCCAGGCTCCACGAAATGCGCGCGCAACGCGCGGCGATGCTGGGGAGCGCGGGCTCGGCCAAGCTCGCGCTCGCCAAGGACGACGTCCGGTCGAAGACGGTCATCGACGCGGAGCATGTCGGCAAGAGCTATGGCGACCGGCCAATCATCCGCGATTTCAGCCTGCGCGTGCAGCGCGGCGACCGGATCGGTCTCGTCGGGCCGAACGGTGCGGGCAAGACCACGTTGCTCAAGCTCCTGACCGGCGAGCTTGCGCCCGACAGCGGCACGGTCACTCAAGCGAAGACGCTGGCCGGGATCGTCATCGACCAGCAGCGCAAGCTGATGAACCCCTCGAAACGCGTCCGCGACGTGCTCGCCCATGGCGGAGACTGGATCGAGGTCCGTGGGCACAAGAAGCACATCAAGGGCTATCTCAAGGAATTCCTGTTCGACCCCGCGCTCACGGACGCTCCGATCGGGTCCTTGTCGGGCGGTGAGCGGTCGCGGCTCCTGCTGGCGCGCGAATTCGCCCGCGAGGCGAACCTGCTGGTGCTCGACGAGCCGACCAACGACCTCGACCTCGAGACGCTCGACCTGCTGCAGGAGGTGATCGCCGATTATGACGGGACGGTGCTGATCGTCAGCCACGACCGCGACTTTCTCGACCGGACCGTGACGGTGACCCTCGGCCTCGACGGGTCGGGCAAGGTCGACGTCGTCGCCGGCGGCTACGAGGATTGGGTGCGGAAGAGATATCAGGAGCATCGACCTCGTTCCCCGGCGAAGGCCGGGGCCCAGGGCGCTGTGACAGCAGCGCCTTCCGGCGCTCCTGGACCCCGACCTCCGTCGGGGAACAAGCTGAGCTACAAGGATCAGCGCGACTACGACCGCCTGCCGGGCGAGATCGAACGGCTGGAGGCGGAGGTGGCGGCCGACGAAGCCGCGCTTCACGACCCCGACCTCTATGCCCGCGATCCGGCACGCTTCGCCGAGCTCACCGAACGCATCGCCCGCAACCGCGCCGAGATCGAGGCGGCCGAGCTGCGCTGGCTCGAGGTGGCGGAAATGGCCGAGGCGTTCGCGCGCTAGCGGATCGGCTCTCCCAGGATCAGCTGGCGGATGAAGCGCACCGGCGGCGAGCCGTGGCTCAATGCCGAATCGTGGAACTTCTTGAGGTTGAAGCCCGACCTCTTCTCGGCGGCCGAGCGCAAGTCCTTCCACTCCTCGTATCCCACGAGATAGGTCGGTAGCTGCGCCGAGCTCAGCTGCAGGCGCACCCACTTTCCGGCCGCCTCGCGCTCCTGCTGAAAGCCCGACTTCGTCATGAGCTCCATCGCCTGCTCGCGCGTCAGATTGCCGACGTGAAAGTCCTGGTCGATGATCGCGTTGATGGGGCCGCGCAGCTGGAACTTGTAATGCTGCAGCAGGTAGCGCGGGTCGCGGTTGAGGAAGCCGGAATCCGCCATCACGTCCTGACCGTAACAGGCCCAGCCCTCGATCATCGGCCCGGACTGGAGCACGGCCCGAAGCCTGGATTTGTATTGGTTGGCATGGGTTAGTTGAAGAAGGTGCCCGGGCACCGCCTCGTGGACCGTCACTTCATAGATCGCCCACTTGTTATATTCGCGCAGGAAGGAGGCAGTCTGCTCCGCGCTCCAGTCCGGAGGGATCGGCATCACATCGTAAAAGCCGCGCTGGTCCTTCTCGAGCGCTCCCGGCATGTCCGCGTAGGCCACCGCGACCCCCCGCGCATATTCGGGCATCTCGATCACGTTGAAGCTGGAGTTCGGAAAAGCGATCAGATCCTTGGCCTTGGCAAAGGCGATCGCCTCGTCCAGCGCCTGTTTGGCGAACGGAATGACCCCATCGCGCGGCGGCACATCCGCATAAACCTTGGCGAGCCCCGCTTCGATCACCGTCTGCTGCTGGTCCGGGGTCGGGTTGGCAGGCGCGGGCGGAGCGCCGGCGTCGCCTTTGATCATCCCGGCGGCGACTTCGTACATTTTCGCCCGGAGCGACTGAAGCTCGCGCTCGGCGCGGGCTCGGATCTCCTGCCGGCTGAGCGGCGATTCGAGCGCCAGTCGCAGCTTCTCGTCATAGAGCGCAGCGCCGATCCTCTCATTGCCCTTGGCGTTCGGCACGAGCGTCTTGTCGAGCCACTCCTGATGCTCCGTCACGGCGGCCTTCGCGGCGGCGGTCGCGCGCTCGAGCCGCGCCTGGTCGGGCGCCGGCAGCGCGCCCTTCTGCTTGAGGATCTCGTCGATCAGCGAATTGAGGCCCGGGTTCTGCTTCGCGACCGTCTGCGCATGGATCAGCGGCACCCGCGCGGGCACAAGGGCCTCGCGTGACTGCCGGAGAAAAGCGGGCAGGGCCTCGAGCCGGCCGATCGCGGAGCGTAGCCGGTCGGGCAGGGGCGCGAACTCGCGCGACATCAGGGAATCGAGGGCGGTGCCGGCAGGGCCCGAATAGGTCAGCGGGTCCCAGGCCCAGTCCTGAAGCCGGTCGTTGCTGAAGACGAGATAATCGAGCTGATCCTTGAGGACGATCGCGTCGACCTGGTGCTCGCGGCTGAGCTTGCGCGGGTCGAACCTGGCGAGCTCCGCCAGCGACCGCTCGGCAAATGCCCGCTGCGCCGCGCGGCCCGCCGAAGACACGTCGGGCATCATCGCGTCGTAGCGATGGTCGCCGAGCTGAGTCGCGTACACGGGATTGAGCTTCAGAACTTCGTCGACGATGCGGTCGCCGAATGCCTGAAAGCGCGCGTCCTCACTGGTTGCGGCGGCAGTCGCCGGTGCGGCGGCTACGGGCGTCGCGATCGCAGCGACGCCAATCGCGAGTGCAGTCAACAAGCGCATAAGAGCCCTCCCCGATGATCACGCGGGAGGCTGCGCGAGGCGACGGCGATTGTCCAGCGGCCGCCGCCGTGAAGGATCCGGCCTAGGCCTGGAGCCGATATTGCTTGAGCAAATCGTAGAGCGTGGGACGGCTGATTCCCAGGAGCTTGGCCGCGCCGGAGATATTGTTGTCGGTGCGGCTCATTGCCTGGCGGATCGCCTTGCGGTCGGCGACCTCGCGGGCCGCCCGCAGGTTGATCGGTGTGTGATCGGCGTCAGTCCTGGCCGGGAGGTCGAGGTCGGCGGCGCCGATCGTGCGCCCGTCCGCCATGATCACGGCTCGCTTGATCCGGTTCTCGAGCTCGCGGACGTTGCCCGGCCAGGCGTAAGCGTCGATCGCCGCCATGGCGTCGGGCGAGAGCGCCTGCACCGCCGGATTCAGCTCGCGGCTGAAGCGATTGACGAAGTGACGCGCGAGCAAAACTGCGTCGCCGGAGCGCTCGGCAAGGGATGCGATCTTCACGACGATCTCGGCCAGCCGGTAGTAGAGGTCCTCACGGAACAGCCCTTTCGCGATCATCGATTCGAGATCCTGGTGGGTCGCGCAGACGATGCGCGTGTCCACCGCGATCGGTTGCCGTCCGCCGATCCGCTCGATCACGCGCTCCTGCAGAAAGCGCAGAAGCTTCACCTGAAGCGCGAGCGGGATGTCGCCCACCTCGTCGAGGAACAAGGTGCCACCTTCTGCGAGCTCGATCTTGCCGACGTTCGACTTGACCGCGCCGGTGAACGCGCCGCGCTCGTAGCCGAACAGCTCAGCCTCGAGCAGGTTTTCGGGGATCGCCGCGCAATTGATCGCAACGAACGCGCCCTTGCGGCCGCTCTTGTCGTGAACCGCGCGGGCGAGCAGCTCCTTGCCCGTTCCGCTCGCGCCCAGCAGCATGACCGAGACGTCGGCGCTGGCGACGCGCTCGATCGTCTTTGCGACCTTGAGCATCTCGGGAGCGGCGGTGACGATCGAGCCGAGGACGGCGCTTGCCGCGCCGTTTTCGAGACGGCGGTTCTCGCATTCGATCTCGTGCAGGTGGAAGGCGCGAGCGACGATCAGCCCGAGCTCGTCGATGTCCACCGGTTTCTTGTAGAAATCATAGGCCCCCATCGCGATCGCCTTGAGCGCGCTGTCGCGCGCGCCGTGGCCGGTCGCGACGACGATCTTGGTGTCGGGCTTCAGGCGCAGGATTTCCTCGAGCGCGGCGAAGCCCTCTTCGGTGCCGTCGGGATCGGGCGGAAGCCCGAGGTCGAGCGTGACCACCGCGGGCTCGTGCGCACGCAAGGCTTCGATTGCCTGTCGCCGGTCGCCGGCCGAGACGACGCGATAGCCGTCATACGCCCATTTGAGCTGGCGCTGCAGGCCCTCGTCATCCTCGATGACCAGCAGGACGGGAAGATCGCTCGGGTCGGTCATGCGCGTTTCCGTGTCGGTTCCGCGTCCTTGGCCGGTTCGGCCGCCGGAAGCAGGATGGTGAAGGTGGTGCCGCGACCCGGCCGGCTGTCGACGCCGATTCGGCCACCCATGGCGGTGACGAGCGACCGGGCCTCGAACGAGCCGATGCCGAAGCCGTCGGGCTTGGTCGAGACGAACGGCTGGAACAGCCGGTTGCGGACAAAATCGCCGTCCATTCCGCAGCCCTTGTCGGTGATCGCGATCGATACGGCATCCGCGGTTCCGGAGATCCGAACGATGACCGGCTCGTCGGCGGGGCTGGCGTCGAGCGCGTTCTGGAGCAGATGGCCGAGCGCTTGCTCGAGCGCGGCGGAATCGACGTGAGCGGTCAGGCCCGCGTCGCCAAGCAGCCGGACGTCGCGGTCGTGCCTTTTGCCGGCGATCGCCGCCGACAGGATGGGCCGCAGCGACTGGGCCTCGACGCGCTGAAGCCGCGCCGGAGCGAGCGGCGAGAGCCGCGCCAGAAGGTCGTTCATCTTGCCGACCGAGCTTTTGAGGGTTGCGACCATGTCCTGACGGAAGTCGGGATTGTCGGCGTGCCGCTCGGCGTTGCGCGACAGCAACGAGAGCTGGCTCACCAGATTCTTCACGTCGTGCAGGATGAAGGCGAAGCGGCGGTTGAACTCCTCGAAGCGGTGCGCCTTGGTCAAGGCTTCCTGGCTCAGGGATTCCGCGAGCGAGCTGGCGGCCTGTCCGCCCGCGGTCCTCAGCAGGTCGAAATCCTCCCAGTCGAGCGGTCGCCGGTAATCGGGCGACGCGAGGATCACGATTCCGATCAGGCGCCGGTGATGGACCAGGGGGATCCCAACCCACACGCGATCTTCCTCGATCATCCACGGAGGAGCGCCGATCGGACCAGCCTTCGGGCTTCCCCAGCCGTGACGGAGGGCCTCGAATTCGAGAATTCGCCCGCGGCTTTCGACCGCGGCCCAGAATTCGCTCGAAGCGTGAAGCTGCTCGGGCGGCCGGTTCCCGGCGGGCCAATTCCATTCGGCCGCGCGCTCGAGCATCGCTCCGCTCTCGCTGACCAGCAGGATTCCTCCCGGCGAATCGACGATCTCCGCAAACGCCTTGATGATGCGCTCGCCGAGCGGCGGCGCGTCCGGGCCGGTGCGGCCCAAAGTCTCCGTGAACCGAAGCCATTCGGTGCGGTAGTCGTAGCGGTGCTCGAACAAATGCTTGGCGAGCTTCACCTTCACCCAGCTGCGCGCCCATTCGGACAGGACGAGCACGGCCGTGGCGATCATCATCGTCGCGAGCAGCCCGGCGGTGACCGAGCTCGCCCAGTTCCACTGGCTGCCTCGAAGCGCGGTGGCGAGGATCGCCATCACGACGAAATAGACGCAGATGGCGAGCAGCGAGAGCGACTGGAACGTCGCGGCCCGGGAGAGGCGGATGCGGAGCGAGTTTCCGGCGGTCGAGCCGATCAGGAACAGGGGTGCGATCGCGGCCATGAACAGCCCGCGATATTCGAACAGCGCGGTGGCGCCCGGAGCGTTCAGGTAGGCGAGCGTGTAGAGGTTGAGGTCGTAGCCCCAGGTCAGCGCCAGGCCGAGCATCGCGGTCCGTATTCCAATTCGGCTGCGCGGAGCCGCCTGGCCGTAGATGTTGTGGACCAGGACCAGCGCGCCCGAAGCCATGCTGATCCGCAGCAGCTGGCTGGTTGAAAGCAGGTCTCGAGTGAGCTCGGACGGGAGCGCGGCGGCCAGCATCAAGAGGTTAAGCGTAAGCTGAAGCCCGATCACCAGAGCGACCGCGGCGAAGACCAGGCGGACTCCGCGCCGGGCGCCGTGCTTCAGATCGCCGGAGATCGCATGGAGCAACACGACCCAGGAAAGGTTGCGGATCGTCTCGGCCGGGATGGTGACGACGTCGGTGGGCCCTCGGATCGCGCTGACCGAGGCCCAGACGGCGGTCGCGAAGAAGGCTCCGATCAACAGCCTCGCGGGGCCTTCGACCCGCCCGCGAAGACGCCAGAAGACGATCGACGCGAACAGGCACGCCGCGACCGCGTAGCTCCAGAAGGCGATCAGCTGATTCACCTGCGCCACCCTGTCAAATCCACCGACATCGGGCGGGTGTCGCTAAACTTTACAAATAAGTGGTGAACGCTTGCGTCGTTTCCATGTTGGGCTCAGCAGCGGCGAAACCCGGCAGGAGACAGGTAAATGGGCGAAAAGCGGCCGATCGGCGACAGTGGGATCGAGGTGGCTCCGCTCGCGCTTGGCGGGAACGTGTTCGGCTGGACCGCTGACGAGGAGGCCAGCTTCGCGGTCCTCGACGCGTTCGTCGACGCCGGTGGGACGATGATCGATACCGCCGACGTCTATTCGAGCTGGGTACCGGGGCACAAAGGCGGCGAGAGCGAGGCGCTGATCGGCCGCTGGCTGAGACGCAGCGGCAAGCGCGACAAGGTCGTGATCGCGACCAAGGTCGGCTACCTCGACGGGGAGATCGTCGACGGTGAGTATGTCGCGATGCTCGAGCCGGACGTCATCATGCGCGCCTGCGAGGCATCGCTGCGACGGCTCGAAACCGACCGCATCGATCTCTACTACCAGCACAAGGACAACGAAAAGGTCCCGCTTGCTCGAAGCCTGGGCGCGTTCGAGGCGCTGCGCGAGCAGGGCAAGATCCGAGCGATCGGGATCTCCAATTTCGCGGCCCACCGAGTCGACGAGGCGGTCGAAACGGCGCGGCGCTGCGGCTTCATGCCGCCGGTCGCGCTCCAGCCGTATTACAACCTCGTCGAGCGCGAACGGTTCGAAGGCGAACTGCGCGAGGCGGCAATCCGCCACGGCCTGGGAGTTTTTCCTTATTTCAGCCTCGCCAACGGCTTCCTCACCGGCAAGTATCGGACCGAGGAAGACCTCGACCAAAGCCCGCGAGGGAAAAGAGTGGCCGGATATCTCGAGGGGAGGGGCCGTCGCGTGCTCGACGAGCTCGACGCAATCGCCGCCGAAACCGGCGCGGCGCTCGCGACCGTCGCGCTCGCCTGGCTGATGGCACAGCCCGCGATCGCGGCGCCGATCGCCAGCGCGACGAGCGTCCCGCAACTCGTCGAGCTGGTCGCGGCGATGGATCTGACGCTGACCCCGCGGCAGATCGCCCGGCTGGATGCGGCCAGCGCGGAGGCGGTCCCGGCCTAGCCTCTTTCCCTCTGGTTTGGGGAGGGTCAGCCCTTCTTGAGGATGTCGAGCGCGGCGACGGTCATCGCCTCGGTCGCCGTTGAGATCACCGTGTCGGCCTCCGGCGCCCAGAACGGACTGTGGAGCGACGGCAGCTTGGACGGATCGCCGTGCGCCGCGTCCCATTTGGCCTTGGGCACGCCGCCGACCCAGAAGATCGTGCTCTGCTTCGACTTGTCGGCAAGCCAGAAGCGGCCGAAATCCTCGGCTGCCATGACCGGTTTCGGCTGGGTCACGCGGTCCTTGCCGAAGTGCGAACCGAACAGAGCGATCAGTCGATCGGAGAACGGCTCGGTGTTGAACGTCGCGTCGGCCGAGGGTTGTTCGATCTCGACGATCGGCATCTTGTCCTCGGGGAGACCCGCAGCGATTGCTTCGCCGCGCGCGATCCGGGCGATCCCGACGAGCAGGAGCTTGCGCGTTTCGGGCGTGTAGCTGCGCACCGTCAAGCCGAGTTTCGCCTCGTCGGGGATGATGTTGTCCTTTGTGCCCGCGTGGAACATTCCGACGGTCACGACAGCCGGCTGCTGAGGGTCGTTCTCGCGGCTGACCAGCGTTTGCAGCGCGGTGACGATGCGCGAAGCAAGGACGATCGGATCCTTGGTCGTATAGGGATAGGCGCCGTGGCCGCCGACGCCCTTCACCGAGATTTTGACGGTATCGACATTGGCCAGGACGTAGCCCGGAGTAACCCCGATCACGCCCGCCGGAAGCGATGCGGAATCGTGGAATGCGAGAAGATAGTCGGGCTTCGGAAAGCGCGTGAACAGCCCGTCGTCGAGCATCGCCTTCGCGCCTTCGACCAGTTCTTCGCCGGGCTGCAAAACCATGACGAGGGTTCCGGACCATTGATCCTTCATCGCGGCCATCCGGCGTGCCGTTCCGAGCCAGCTGGTGATGTGCGTGTCGTGACCGCAGGCGTGCATGACGGGCGTCTCCGTCCCGTCCCGCAACTTGCCGATGACCGTGGAAGCGAACGGCAGTCCGGTCTGCTCCTTGACCGGAAGCGCGTCCATGTCGGCGCGAAGGAGGAGCACCGGGCCCGGCCCGTTCTTCATTACCGCGACCACGCCGGTCTTCCCGACATGCTCGGTGACGTCGAAGCCGAGCTTGCGCATTTCGGGCGCGAGCTTCGCCGGAGTCTTCACCTCCTGCATGCTGAGCTCGGGATTGGCGTGAAGGTCCTTATAGAGCGCCATCAGCTGGGGCATGTCGGCCCTGATAGCGTCGGAGAGCGTTGCGGCTGGGGCGGTCGTGGAAGCCATCAACGCACCAATACCAATTGCGAGCTTCAGTTTCATCTCCCCCTCCCGTGTTCAGGCAGGCACCAGTTCCATCACGTCCATCTGCGATTCGAAATGCGGGCGCGGCATGACCAGCCGCCAGCGGTTCGCGCCGAACCGCTCGACGAAGCCGGCGACGTTGCGCATCTCGTCCTGCCCATATTGCATCGCCCCTTGCTCGTCGCCGAGGACCAGCGTTCCCAGGAACACCTGGCGCATGACGTCGCCGGGGAAGATCAGCCCGACCTGGCGCTGCGAGCCGGTGAGCTTGGTGAACTTCTGAAGTCCGTTCTGCGGCTCGATCCGGCAGTTGAACGCCGGATAGGACACGTAATCGAGCATTCCTTCGGCCTTTGCGCCGAGCTTGATCACGCGGCAGCGGTAGAGGCCGTTGGGGATGGGTCCGCCGCCCAGGGCCGCGTCGGGCTCCAGCAACGTGCCTTCGCGCGCGATCTCGACACCGTGGCCGGCGAGCCGCGCCGCTCCGAGCGCCCCGACGAACGCCTTGCGCCAATCGCGCAGCCGCTCGCG
>DASURT010000234.1:0-4101 GCA_036375515.1 Sphingomicrobium sp. | reverse complement strand
CGCGCTAGGGTCCAAACCCATTACCGGCGAGAGCCGGGACATGGCTCCCGCCGGATGCGGCGCGAGGAGAAGCGTGAAGGGCGGTGCGGGGCCACCGGTCGAGCGCTTCGACGAAGCGAGGCGCCGGCGGGGCCATGCCCTTCGGGTGGGATGAAAACGCGCCCCGGCACGCTCGCGCGCTTGCCAGGTAGGCACCGCTACCTGGCTTCGCTCGCTCACTCCCGGAACGCCTTTTCGTCACCATCACGGCCTCGCTCGTAATGGGTTTGGACCCTAGCGCGCGGCAAGCGAGGCGGAGGCGAACACCGGCCTGCCGTCGATATTGCCGGGCGGCGAATAGCGGCAGATGAGATAGTCCATGTCGGCGGCGAAGATCGCGCAGCCGACGCGGGTGGTCGTCGGCCAGACCATCTGCGTGTAATGCGCGACGTCCTCCCAGCGGCCGGTCCGGCTCACCGATGGAAAGAGTCCGGGCTGGAGCTGCAGCTTCTCGCGGCTCCACAGGTCGACCAGCTGCTCCGGGGTCAATGTTTCATGCGCCGCCATGGCGAGGTTCTCGCGCTGGCCGGGTCGCGTGTCGCGCGGCGAGTGGACCAGCCGGTGAAGGCCGGCGAGCACGGGGCCGTAGGAGGCCGCGCTGGCGGCGAGCGCGGAATCCCATTCGAGCGGAGGATGCCCGACCAAGGCGCGCTCGTGATTGTGCGCGGCGAGGAGCCGGGCCGCCAGCGCGCCGGTCGCGCCCCGCGGCGCCTCGGCTCCCGCCGGAGCGGCGGCGAGCGCGAGCACGGCGGTTGCGAGGATTCGCGCGATCATCGCGCGGGCATGCGCCCGGAGTGGCTAATGCCCGGTCAGTGAGCGTGGTTAATGTCCGGCGCGCCCTCGCTTCGCTCGGATCCTCATTCTCGGCAATCCCCAGGATTGCCTGTGCGTGAGGATGGTGCCCAGGAGAGGACTCGAACCTCCACGCCCTTGCGAGCGCCAGCACCTGAAGCTGGTGCGTCTACCAATTCCGCCACCTGGGCACAGCAGTCAGCTTGTAGGCAGGCCGCGGCGCTTAAAGGGAGCGGCGCCCGCCTGTCAACGCGCTTGTTCCGGATGAGAATTGGGGCCGGCCCGCTCGTAATCAAGGATGTCGCCGGGCTTGCAGTCGAGATAGTCGCAGATCGCCTCGAGGGTGGCGAAGCGGATGCCCTTTACCTTGCCCGACTTGAGCAGCGAGAGATTGGCCTCGGTGATATCGATCGCCGCGGCCAGATCCTTCGACTTCGCCTTGCGCAGCGCGAGCATGACGTCGAGCCGGACGATGATCGGCATCACACGAATTCCCGCATTTCTTCCTCGAGCCGGCGCGCGCGCTCCAGCAGTCGCGCCAGCAGGAAGAGGACGAGAGTCACGCCGACCGTCAGCACGTCGCGGAAATCGATCCGGATCTCCAGCCGGTGTCCTCCCTGTGCGACGCCCAGAAGCGCTGATGCGGCAGGTGCAAACAGCCGAAACAAGGCGGCGAGCATCAGCCAGAAAGCGAAGCTCCGGAACCGGCCGATCACTCCGGCGGAGAACAGCTCGCCCGCCGCGATCCGCCCCAGCATCTGGGTGAGGCGAAACAGCGCGACGAGGAGCAACAGCATGCTCGCATCGGCGATTGTCCGGGCCGACGCCGGATCCGCTCCCTGGCCATGATATTCGATGCGCATCTCGCCGAGCCGCAGCCCGAATCGCGCCGCAGCGTAGAGAAAGACCGACACGGCCATCGCCGCGAACACCGCCCAGCGCAGGCGCGCGGCCGAGCGGGCAATGGATGTGTTTGCTGTATCGCTTGACATAATTATCGTATAACAATAATAAATAGTCACGATACAACAATTATCCTGGAGTCGCAATCATGAAGAAGGTTCGCGTTCTGCTGGTGGGTCTCGCGCTGATTTCCGCGAGCGGGCTCGCGCTCGCCCAGGCCGACGACCGGCTTCCGCAGCCGAAGGTCAGCTTCGCGGCGCACTCGCAATCGATCCCGTTCGAGCTGTTCCGGGGCAACCGGATCATCGTCCCGGCAAGGCTCAACGGGCATGAGACGGAGGCTCTCCTCGACACCGGCGCCAGCGCGACAACGCTCGACCGCGATTACGCACGATCGATCGGCTTGCCCAGAGGCCGAACGGTCACCGCGACCGGCGCAGGTGGGACCGTCGATGCCGAGACCGTCTCGGGAGTAAGACTCGAGATCGACGGAATGCACTTCGACGACATGACGGTCGCGGTCATGGACCTGTCGGTGGTGTCGCGCGGCATCGGCCGCCCCGCCAGAATCATCCTCGGCCGCGAGTTCTTCAATAACGCCGTGGTTTCGATCGATTGGGCGTCGAACCGTCTGCGCGTCAGCGCGCACCGGGCATTCGCTCCGGACGCGGGGTCGACCGCGCTCACCCTGACAAGGAGGGGACCGTTCAACACGATCCCGATCTCGATCGCCGGAGGAGCACCGACCCCGGCCCTGCTCGACCTCGGCAACGGCGGCGCGCTCTCGCTGCCCCGCACCTATTGGGGCGGGCGCCACGAGCTGGCCGGCTTGCGCTATGCCGAATCCCGTCTGGGCGGAGTGGGCGGACTGCATCCCGCGCGGGCGGCGATCGTTCCCAACGTCACACTTGCCGGGAAAACATTCGCCGCTGTTCCGGCGACCCTCTCTGAAACGGGCAATGACCAAGATCCGGAGAAGATGGCGAACGTGGGGATCGGCCTTCTCAAGCAGTTCCAGGTCGACCTCGATCTTGGACGGGATCGCATCTACCTGACCCCGCGGACCGACGCGCCCGCCTTCGACCGCGACCGGTCGGGGACCCGGATGGAGCTCGTCGGCGATCGGCTGAGGGTTGCATTCGTCTCGCCGCAGGGGCCGGGCAAAGCGGCGGGCCTCAAGGAAGGCGACGAGATCGTCGCCGTCGACGGGCACAAGGTCACCGCCGATTATTATCGCACGCGCGACTGGACCCGCGGGCCCGCCGGGACGGAGGTTGCGCTCCTGCGTGCCGACGGAAGCCAAGTGACTGTCACCCTGCAGGATTATTATTGATCGGCCTGGCGGCTCCTCCCGCTTGTCAACGGCGAGCGGGGGGAGCTATCGCGCCACCCATGGTCGACCGCTCCAAGCAGATCGTGACCGTCTTCGGCGGCGACGGGTTCATCGGCCGCTACGTCTGCGAATGCCTGCTGACGAGCGGGGTCCGGGTGCGCGTCGCATCGCGCGACACGCGCAATTCCTACTTCATCCAGCCGCTCGGGCAGGTGGGCCAGTTCGGCTTCGTGAAGGCGGACATCACCAATCCCGAAAGCGTCGAGCGCGCGGTCGACGGGGCGGCGGCAGTGATCAACCTGGTCGGAACCTTCGGCCGGAGGATGCGGGCGGTCCACGTCGACGGAGCCCGCAATGTCGCGGAGGCCGCGAGAAAGGCCGGCGCCGGAGCGCTGGTCCACATCTCGGCGATCGGAGCCGACCCCGACTCCCCGTCCAGTTACGGCCGGACGAAGGGGGAGGGCGAGCTTGCCGTCCGCAAGGCATTTGCCGGGGCGACGGTGATCCGCCCGTCGCTGGTGTTCGGTGCGGAGGACAATCTCACCAACCGCTTTGCCGCGATGGCGCGGCTCCCCATTCTCCCGGTGATCGCCGCGGCGAGAAGGTTCCAGCCGGTCTATGTCCGCGACATTGCGAAGGCCATCGCCGGCGCGGCGCTCCATCCCGAAAAACATGCCGGCAAGACCTACGAGATCGGCGGACCGCAGGTGCTGAGCATGGTTGAGCTTCACCGCGCGGTCCTGGACTTGACCGGGCAGCGGCCGGAAATCCTCGAGTTGCCGGACCTGTTCGGCGCCGCGCTGTCGCGGTTCGGCTGGATCCCGGGGGCCCCGCTGACGCGCGACCAGTGGCTGATGCTCCAACGCGACAATGTCCCGGCGAAAGGAGCGCCAGGCCTCGAGGCGTTCGGGATCGAGCCGATGCCGCTGGCGGCGGTCGGCCACGAATGGCTCGGGCGCTTCCGTCCCGGCGGCAAGTTCGTCGGGCGGAGAATTCATTTGACGGCGATATCGTGAGCATCGACGCCAGCTAGA
>DASURT010000233.1:0-2918 GCA_036375515.1 Sphingomicrobium sp. | reverse complement strand
CGGGACCTCGATCACCAACCTGTCGGCACCCGAAGCCCTGCAGCTCGCCTCGGCCGTGGCCGCGCTGCAGTCGGGATCGGGCAGCCTCGATCCGATCAATTCGCTGCGCCGGGCGATCGGGCTCGACCGGCTGCGGATCGTTCCGGCCGACGTCGCGACCGGACAGAAGACCTCGGTCGCGGCGGGCAAATATGTGACCCGCAAATTGTTCGTCGAGGTCGTGACGGACGGGCAGGGCTATTCCGCGACGCGGGTCGAATATCAGATGACCCGCTGGCTCTCATTGCTGTCGACCATCTCGACCATCGGCCGATCGAGCGCGAGCGTGCGCGTGTCGAAGGATTATTGACGAGCGGCGCGGTCATTGCGAGCAATGACGATCGAACGGGTGGGGGACAGGCATGGCGAATTACGGTTTCCGCAAGATCATCGTCCCGCCCGAGGCGATGCCCGAGGAATATCGCCTGAAGAAATCGCTGTCGTGGCCGCACCTCATCTTTCTCGGCGTCGGAGCGATCGTCGGCACGGGAATCCTCGTGCTGATCGGCACGGCCGCCGGCAAGGCCGGCCCGGCGATGATGCTGAGCTTTGTCATCGCCGGAGTCATCTGCGCCGCGGCGGCGCTTGCCTACGCCGAGGTCGCGACGATGATCCCCGCCTCCGGCTCGGCGTACACCTACTCCTACGTCGTGTTCGGCGAACTGATCGCCTGGTTCGTCGGCTGGTCGCTGATCCTCGAATACAGCCTCGTCGTCAGCGCCGTTTCGGTCGGCTGGTCGGGCTATTTCTCGCCGCTCGTGGGGATTCCCGAAAAGCTCGCGACGGCGCCTTTGCTCGGCGGCGTGTTCAATTTTCCAGCGGTGTTCATCATCGCGGTGATCGCCGGGCTTCTCATCTACGGCATCCGCGAAAGCGCCAACCTCAACTCGGTGCTCGTCGCGATCAAGATGCTCGCGCTGCTGATGTTCATCGTCGTCGCGCTGCGGGTCTTCACTGCGGACAATTTCCAGCCCTTCATGCCCTACGGCTTCGCCAAGCACGGCCCGCCAGGCGCGGAAGTCGGCGTGATGGCGGCCGCGGCGATCATCTTCTTCGCCTTTTACGGCTTCGACGCGATCGCGACTGCCGCCGAGGAAACCAAGAACCCCGGCCGCGATCTCTCCATCGGGATCGTCGGATCGATGCTGCTCTGCGTCCTCATCTACATGGCGGTCGCCGTCGCGGCGATCGGCGCGGAACCTTATCAGCGCTTCGCCGCGTCGCCCGAACCGCTCGCTCTCATCCTTCGCGACATTGGACAGCCCCTCGCGGCGAACATCCTGGCGCTGTCGGCGTCGGTCGGCCTGCCGACGGTCATCCTCGCCTTCTTCTACGGGCAGAGCCGCATCTTCTTGAGCATGTCGCGCGACGGTCTGCTCCCGACGAGACTGGCGCAACTGTCCGGGCGGAGAAACCCGGTCCGAATCACCCTCTTCACGGCGGTCGTCGTCGGCGCCCTTGCGGGGCTCGTGCCCTTGAACGATCTCGTTGCGCTCGCGAATGCCGGAACGCTGACGGCTTTCATCGCGGTCTGCGCGGCGATGCTGACGATGCGCCGCCGCGATCCGGGCGCGAAACGGCTGTTCCGGACCCCGCTGCCGTGGGTGACCGGAACGATCGGCATCCTCGGCTGCGCCTACCTCTTCTACAGCCTGCCCCGGCATACCCAGGAATGGTTCGTGCTGTGGAATACCGCCGGACTGGCCATTTACTTCCTGTTCGCCGCCGCGAGCGCCCATCGGACTCGAAACGCGGCCGGTGCTTAAGACCACGACGGAGCCGCGGAGCCGCCTCAAGAACATCATCGGCGGCTCCGCCGGCAATCTCGTCGAATGGTTCGACTGGTACGTCTATGCCAGCTTCGCGCTCTATTTCGCCCCGTCCTTCTTCCCCGAGGGCGACCAGACGGCGCAATTGCTCCAGACCGCCGCGATCTTCGCCGTCGGCTTTCTCATGCGGCCGATCGGCGCGTGGATCATGGGCATCTACGCCGACCATCGAGGGCGCAAGGAGGGGCTGACCCTGTCCGTCACTCTGATGTGCGTCGGCTCCCTGATGATCGCCGTCGCCCCGACCCACGCGCAGGCCGGGCTAATTTCGCCCGCGATCCTGCTCGTCGCGCGCATCGTCCAGGGGCTCAGCCTCGGCGGAGAATATGGGTCGAGCGCGACGTACATGTCCGAGATCGCCGACCGCGAGCGGCGCGGCTTCTGGTCGAGCTTTCTCTACGTGACGATCATCGGCGGCCAACTGAGCGCGCTCGCCCTGCTCGTCCTTCTTCAGGCGGCGCTTGGCGAAGATGCCATGCATAACTGGGGATGGCGCCTCGGATTCGGAGCGGGCGCCTTGCTCGCGATCGTCGTCTTCTTCATCCGTCGGGGCCTCGACGAAACGCTCAGCTACGAGAATGCGGCGGCCAGGGCGGAACGCCGCCGTTCGAGCCTCGTCACCCTGTTTCGCGAGCATCCCCGCGAAGCGTTCCTGGTGATCGGGATTACGGCGGGCGGCACCGCGGCCTTCTATGCCAACACCGTCTATATGCAGAAGTTCCTCGTGAACACGAGCGGCTTCTCGCGCGCCACGGCATCGCAGATCATGACGATCGCGCTCCTCATCATGCTCGTCATTCAGCCGCTGGCCGGGCGAGTGTCCGACTTCACCGGACGACGGCCGGTGATGATCTTCTTCGGCGTCTGCGGGACGATCTTCACCTATCCGATCTTCTCGACCCTCGCTCATACGCACGGCGCCGGGGCGGCCTTCGCCCTGGTCATGGCGGGCCTCGTGATGCTGACCGGCTACACATCGATCAATGCGATCGTGAAGGCGGAGCTCTTCCCCGCCGATATCCGCGCCCTGGGCGTCGCGCTTCCCTACGC
>DASURT010000232.1:0-4473 GCA_036375515.1 Sphingomicrobium sp. | reverse complement strand
TGAGCACGCTGACCCAGTCGAGCCCCGAGCTCGGCAAGACCTTTCGCAACCAGCTGCTCACGCTGACCACGGACCTCGAAGGATCGTCCGAGGTCGGCGGGCTGTTCCTTCATCCCAGCGCCCGGGCCGGCGGATGGGGCGCGCTGATCGCCCGGAGCCGCTACCTGTTCATGAAGCTGCACCGCGGCCGTTTCGGCGAACGGACGCTCGCCGAGCTCCGCGGAGTCATGGACGAGACCGGCAACGCGCCCTTCTGGGATGCGCTCGCCGGCAAGTTCTTCGACATGAGCTTCCCCGAAGCCGACGAGTTCAATGCGGTTCACGGCACCCGGTTCATCGCGGACCTGATGCCCAAGACGCCGATCTATCTCGCGCTGCTCAGCGAAGCCGCGAAATCGGTGGTCGGACAGCCGCACCCAAGCGGCCGCGCGGCTCTGAGGATGCTCGAGGAGGAAGGATTCTATTTCGACCGCTACATCGACATTTTCGATGGCGGGCCGACCGTCACGGCCGACACGGACGAAATCCGGACGATCCGCGAATCGACCGCCGAAACCGTGGCCGAGATCGGCGACGGCGGCCGCGCCAGGATGCTGGTCGCCGCCGGCCGGCTCAGGGACTTCCGCGCCTGCTTCGCGTCGGTGAAACGCATCCCCAAAAAGGGCCTCCGCATCGACCGACAATGCGCCGAGCTGCTCGAGGTAGAGGTCGGCGATCAGGTCGTCACGGTTTCCCGCTGATGGCGCTCACTTCTCGTCATTGCGAGCGTAGCGAAGCAATCCAGTGAAGCAGCCCGCAGTCTATATTATGGCCAGTCAGCGCAACGGCACGCTTTACACCGGGGTCACATCGAATCTGGTTCAACGCGTCTGGCAGCATCGTCAGGGAGTCACCGGCGGCTTCACGAAACAGTATGGATGCAAATTGCTCGTTTGGTACGAACTTGGCGGAGATATGGTAGGGGCAATCCTGCGCGAAAAGCAGATCAAAGCTGGTTCACGCGCAAAGAAACTAGCCCTTGTCGAAACACAAAACCCTGAGTGGCGAGACCTATGGGATGACATTGCTCAGCCCTAGTGCATCGCTACCAACGCAGCGAAGGAGTCCAGGGCCGCACTGGATTGCTTCGTCGCTGCGCTCCTCGCAATGACGATTGGAAAATGACATCTATGCGGCTCACCGAAATCAATTTCGACGGGATCGTCGGCCCCAGCCACAATTATGCCGGCCTCAGCCTGGGGAATCTCGCCTCGCAGCGCAACGCGGGTCAGGTCTCGCAGCCGCGCGCGGCGGCGCTGCAGGGCATCGACAAGATGCGCGCCAACCTGGCGCTCGGCCTGACACAGGGCATCTTCCTGCCGCATCCCCGCCCCGACCATCGCTGGCTGGCCGAGCTTGGAACCGACATCGAGAACGCCGACGCCGCGCTGGCCGCCAATTCCATGTCCGCTTCGGCGATGTGGGCCGCCAACGCCGCGACCGTTTCGCCCGCGCCCGATGCCGCCGACGGCAGGTGCCATTTGACCGTCGCGAACTTGAAGACGATGGCGCATCGCAGCCACGAATGGCCCGCGACGCTGGCGCAGCTTCAACTCGCCTTTGCGGACTCGAGCCACTTCGAGGTGCACGGCCCCGTGCCGCCCGCGTTCGGCGACGAGGGCGCGGCCAATCACATGCGCCTCGCCCCCGAGCACGGCGAAGCGGGCGTCGAGGTGTTCGTCTATGGCGTGGCGGGTGGCGCGTTCCCCGCGCGGCAGCATATCGAAGCGTCGAAGGCGATCGCGCGGCTTCACAAGCTCGATCCCGACCGCACGATCTTCGCGCAGCAATCGGAGGAAGCGATCGCCGCGGGCGCGTTCCACAACGACGTCGTCGCGGTGGCGAACGAACGCGTGCTGTTCGCGCACGAGAAAGCGTTCGCCGACAAGGAGAGTCTGGTTGCCCGGCTCGGGCGGCTCGTGCCGGGGTTCGAATATGTCGAGGTGCCCGATTCCGAGGTGCCTCTCGCCGACGCCGTCGGCTCGTACCTGTTCAACGGCCAGCTGGTGACGCCGGCGGGCGGGCAGGCCACCCTGGTCGCTCCGACGGAATGCCGCGAGACGCCGTCCGTGTGGAGCTGGATCGAGCGTCATCTCGCCGGCAACGGCCCGATCCGCCATGTCGAGATCGTCGACGTCCGCCAGTCGATGGCGAACGGCGGCGGGCCCGCGTGCCTGCGCCTGCGCGTCGTCGCGGAGCCCGCAGCGGTCGATCCGCGCTTCCTGGCCGATGAGCCCAAGCTCGACCGGATCGCCGAAATCGTCCGGACCCGCTGGCCGGTCGAGATCGACAATTCCGACCTCCAGCGGCCGGCGCTCATCCGCGACATCGAACATGCCCGAGTCTCATTGCTGGACGGCCTCGATCTCGGCGAGCTTGTGTATGGTTAATTGACACTTTACCAATTGCCTTAAGCCGGAAACGGCGGAAATCCGCCGCTGGCATGCTCCGTGCTTAAGGAATGCCAATGCTGAAGCGCCTCGGCCGCCTGTTCGTCATCAAGACCCGCCTCGAAGCGTGGCTGGTCACCTACGCCATTGCCGTCGGAGCGGTGGAGCGCGGTCAGCATTATTTGAAAATGTTCCCCGGCTGGGGCGGCTGGATGCTCGCCCTCGCCTGCACCGGCGTGGTGTTCCTGGCGGGGGCGAAATTGCTCGATTCGGTGAGGGCGCCCGCGCCCGCGATCTCGGCCGGCCCCTATGCCGCGCCGGTCCAGCGGCGCCAGGCATTCAGTCGTAGTCGACCCATGCTCCGGTCGACGCGTCGCGGTGGAGCGTCACGGACTTCACATCGCAAAGATTGATCCCGGCCCAGGTGACCGGCCCAGATCCGGCGACCGTCGCGCGAATGTCGAACGCGCAGTCCGGATCGCTGAACTGAACCGGCCCGCCGCTCGTGCCGAGCGGTTTCCAGTCGTTGGTCCCCGCGCGGCGGATCGAAACGTCGGAAAGGCCGCCGCCCGTTCCGTTGACCAGGGTGAAGTTGGATGCGCCGGCCAGCGCGGGCGCGGACCATGCGAGCAAGGCGCCCGCGACAACGAACAAATGCCTGTTCATGGACCGCAGCATAGACTCCCGAGGCCTACAGCGGAATGTAGTTTTTCCCGATGCTTAGGCCGCCTGGAGCTCGGCGTAACTCGGGCGAGAGCCGCTCCAGAACACCGGCTTGGGGGCCGGGCCTTGAGTAAGCGCCTCCTTCAACGGCAGCGCGGTCGAGCAGAACGCGCACTCGGCCGAAACCCGGCCGATCAGCCAGTGCGTCCGCCCGCAGCCGGGGCAGTGGTTGATTTCGCCGTCGCGATAGACGGCGTGGTATCCCCGCGCGCTCGGGTTGAACGGATCGCGATGGGACTCGATCGAACTCAGCATGGTGCCTTCCTTCGAAACCATTTTCCCGCCCAACGAGCGGCGAGTCGTTAGGTTTCATCGATGATCGGTGATTGGTCGCGTGCTGTCACCGCGTCACCACAGGCTTGTTCCAGCGCGGGACAAAACAGTGCTGGATCGGGGTCCCCGCGAAAATTCATCCACAGCGCCTGTGGATATTTACCAAGCGTTAGTCACTCCGGGTGAATGGTCCGAAAGTTCTCTAGTGGACGGGGGACCCGGTGGAGTCGAACGAGCGTTACTATCGTCGTCGCGCGGTCGAAGAGCGGATGGCCGCACAACGCGCAGTCACCGAGACCGCCCGCGCGTGGCACGCCAAGCTCGCCGAAGATTTCGCCGTTCGGGCCGCCGCCGCGACCGGCACCGCCTGCGGCACCGCCACCGCCATTACCGCCTGACCCGCGGACGCGGCCGCGAGCGGGTCGCCCAAGGCTTGCGCCGGTCAGTTCCTCCCCCTATGTCGCGCGCCTGCCGCTTCCCGGCACCGCGCGCCCGTAGCTCAGCTGGATAGAGCACCAGACTACGAATCTGGGGGTCAGAGGTTCGAATCCTTTCGGGCGCGCCATTTTTTCCGTCGAGCAATCGAACCTCTGAGTTGTTGATGTCTTGCGGCCGTCCGGCCGCGGGGGTTCGATCCTTTCGGGCGCGCCATTTTCCTTTTACAGCCGGTGACGATGCGTAAGACGCTGATCACGACGGTGCTGGCGCTGACCGCTTGCGCCTCCGCGGGCGGGCCCTTCCCGTCGCTCCAGTCGCGCGCCGCCGAAAAGATCGATCCGCGCGTCCCGGTGGTCCGCCCGATGAATGATCGGCCGGTCAGCCCGGCCCTCGCCGCCCGGCTCTCGGTGCTGGTGAACCAGGCGCAAGGCGGCGACGTGACGTTCCGCCCGCTCGTCGAGCAGGCCGAGCGGCTCGCCGCGTCGGCCGGCGACCCGCAGAGCGATAGCTGGGTTGTCGCCCAGGAAGCGCTGTCGGCGGCGATCGCGGCGCGCGACCCGACGATCAATGCTCTCGGCGACATCGACGGGATCGGCGCAACCATGCTCCA
>DASURT010000231.1:0-2007 GCA_036375515.1 Sphingomicrobium sp. | reverse complement strand
GGAATCGACGTAGCGCTGGTGGCCGAACGCGATCTCGAGCGTGCGGTCGCCATGCTCGTCGGAATCGAGAAGACCGTCGTGGAAGGTGCCGGCGCCGCCGGCCTCGCGGCAATGATTGGCGATCCTGAGCGCTTCCGAGGCAAGAAGATCGCGACCATCCTCTGCGGCGGCAATATCGACACGCACCTGCTCGCCAACGTCCTCGTCCGCGACCTCGTGCGCCAGGGACGAATCGCGCGGCTTCGGGTCGCGGCCTCGGATCAGCCCGGCGCGCTCGCGGCCATCACTTCGAAGGTTTACGAGGCGGGCGCGAACATCATCGAGGTCAAGCACAGCCGGATCTTCACGCGCCTGCCGGCCAAGGACACGGTCATCGAAGTCGAATGCGAAGCGCGCGACCCGGAATCGATCGACGATGTGGTGAAGCGGCTGGAAGCCGCGCGCTTTCGCGTCGAGCGAGTATCGCTGGATTAAGCGCTTCCCCCCGCGCGGCGCAGCGTTGCGCCGCGCCCCATTTCAGGACATTGGTCCGCAAGCGTTGGAAATTGACGCATCCCAACCCTTTTCAACGGCGTTTACCAGCCGCATAAAGGTTGAAGTAACAATTGAGTGAGGTCCTGGGGTGAGCGCACCGTTCCGCTTCCCGAAATTCTTCGTGACGAACCCGAGCCCGTGTCCGTACCTGCCGGGCAAAGTCGAGCGGAAGGTGTTCACTGAACTCAACGGCCGTCACGCGAGCGAGCTCAACGAAGCCCTTGGCCGGATCGGGTTCCGCCGCAGCCAGTCGGTCGCTTACCGCCCCAGCTGCATCGATTGCTCGGCCTGCGTCTCGGTCCGCGTGCTCGCCGCCGAATTCCAGCCGAGCGCAAGCCAGCGCAAGCTGCTGCGCCGGCACGCCGACCTCGACGTCGCCGCCTGCAAGCCCTGGACGACGGAGGAACAGTACGAGCTGCTTCGCCGCTATCTCGCGGTCCGGCACCCCGGCGGCGGAATGGCCGAAATGGACGAGAGCGATTTCGCCGATATGGTCGAGCAGACGCCGGTGCACACCTGCATCGTCGAATATCGCGAGCCGTCGAAAAACGGGCTGCCCGGCAAGCTCCTCGGCGCCTGCCTGACCGACCAGCAGGGCGACGGACTGTCGATGATCTACAGTTTCTTCGACGTCAGCCCCGACGGCCGCAAAGGCCTCGGCACGTACATCATCCTCGACCATATTGTCCGCGCCGCGCGCGCGAACCTCCCTTACGTCTATCTCGGCTATTGGGTCGATGGCTCGAAGCGGATGGCCTACAAGACCAGCTTCCATCCGCTCGAACGGCTGGGCCGCGACGGCTGGCGCCGGATGGACGAGGTCTCGGGCGATACGGCGTCGAAGCCGCCGTTCGTGCTTCCGGGCCGCCGTCCTAGGAGTCGACTCCTGGTCGATGCGTGACACCCCATTCCCGACGGCCGAGCCCTTTTCGTTCAACCGCAGTTGGCCGCTCCGCGAGCGAGCCCGGCAATTCTATCTGGGCTGCGTCATCGATCGCGAGCTAGGCGACGTTGTCGCGCTCGCGGATGAGCCGCGGCTTGGCCAGCATGCCTCGGGATGGTGGGAATGCGCCTTGCCCGACGACAGGCTCAACTGGTCTTCCGGCATCTACGACGTCTTCGGCCTGCCGAGAGACGCGAAGGTGACCCGTGCCGAGACGATCGGCTTCTACACCGAGCATTCGCGCGCCGCGATGGAGCGGCTCCGTGAGCACGCGATCCGTTACCGCCGCGGATTCACGCTCGATGCGGAAATCCGCCCGACGAGCGGCGAGCGCCGTTGGATGCGGCTGATCGGTGCACCCCTTTGTGACGGTGACCGGGTGGTGGCGCTGCACGGGCTCAAGCTGATTCTCTGATGCGCGCCGCGTCCGGCCAATAAAAATGGGCGGAACGCCGAAGCGTCCCGCCTCCCCCAGTTGAACCTCGTTAAAGCTTAAGCGACGGCGGCCTGCGGCTCGCTCGCCTCGCCTT
>DASURT010000230.1:0-2039 GCA_036375515.1 Sphingomicrobium sp. | reverse complement strand
GAGGCAACCCTGAAGATCGTCGATGAAGTCCGCTACGCATCCGCTTACTCGTTCAAATATAGCGCCCGGCCCGGCACGCCGGCGGCCACGATGGAGAACCAGATTCCGCGTGAAATCATGGACGAGCGGCTGCGGCGGCTTCAGGAACGCATCAACGCGCACCAGCTCACGTTCAACCGATCCAAGGTCGGCGTGGACACGCAAATCCTCGTCGAGCGCAGGGGCAAGCATGACGGGCAGGTGATCGGCCGCTCGCCTTGGCTCCAATCGGTCCACGTCGAGGCCGGCGCCGAGCTCGGCGAGATCGTCGACGTGACCCTGATCGCCGCCGGTCCCAACAGCATGACCGGCGCCGCACGTGCGCAGGAAGCCGCCTGATGACCCGGCGCGACCTGCAGGCGGTGCCCGACCGCGCCCGGCTCGAGATCGAGTTCGAGCAGCCATACCTGCTCGGGCCTTTGTTCGGCGATTACGACCGGCACCTGATCACGATCGAGCAGCGGCTCGAAGTCCACATATCCGCGCGCGGCAACCGTGTGCAGATCGAGGGCGAGCCGGATGCGGCTGCGCGCGCACGCGACGTGCTGATCGGCCTCTACAACCGGCTCGACCACGGCCACGACGTCGATGCGGAAGCGGTGGAGGGCGTGCTCGGCATGGCAACGCAGCCGAACCTCGACGGCATCATCCAGGAGGAAGTGACCTCGGCGCCGCGCGTCATGATCCGCACGCGCAAGAAGACCATCGTCCCGCGCTCGGCGATGCAGACTCCGTACATGGAGGCGCTCGCCAACGAGGACATGATCTTCGGCTTGGGGCCGGCGGGTACTGGCAAGACCTATCTCGCGGTCGCGCAGGCCGTGTCGCAGCTCATCAGCGGCAGCGTCGACCGGCTGATCCTTTCGCGTCCAGCGGTCGAGGCGGGCGAGCGGCTCGGCTTCCTTCCCGGCGACATGAAGGAGAAGGTCGATCCCTATCTCCGCCCGCTCTACGACGCGCTCTACGACATGCTCCCGACCGAGCAGGTCGAGCGGCGCATCGCCTCGGGTGAGATCGAGATCGCGCCGCTGGCATTCATGCGCGGCCGGACGTTGAACGACGCCTTCATCATTCTCGACGAGGCGCAGAACACCACGCCACTTCAAATGAAGATGTTCCTGACGCGCTTCGGGATGCGCAGCCGGATGGTCATCTGCGGCGACCCGCATCAGGTCGACCTGCCCGATCCGAGCAAGTCCGGACTCGCCGACGCCGTCGGACGGCTGGAGAAGGTGAAGGGCATTGCCGTGGTCCGTTTCACCGTGGCCGATGTCGTCCGCCACCCGCTGGTCGGGCGCATCGTCGACGCCTATGAAGGTCCGAACGCAATCCGGGATGTCGGGGCATGATGCTCGAGATCGCGCTCGACGCCGACGAGGAATGGGACAGTAGCCGCCCCTGGGAGCCGCTCGCCCGCCAGGCGGCGGAAGCGGCGATCGCCGAGAGCCGCTATCCTGATCTCGCCCTTTCTGGCCGCCCGGTCGAAATTTCTGTCCGGCTGACAGGCGACGAGCAGGTTCATGAGCTGAACGCCCATTGGCGCGGCAAGGACCTGGCGACCAACGTGCTCTCTTTTCCGATGGCCGAAGAATATGAATTGGGTGATGAAAATGTTGCCGAACGCGAACTGTTGCTCGGCGACATCATCCTTGCTCGCGGCGTCTGCGAAAAAGAGGCAAGGGAAAAAGGCGTTTCATTCGAGGAGCATGCGACGCACCTTATGGTTCATGGCACGCTGCACCTTCTCGGCTACGACCATCTCGACGACAACGATGCGGCCGACATGGAAGCCCGCGAGGTGCGCGCGTTGAAGCGGCTCGGAATTGCCAATCCCTATGAGGTCATCGCCTGATGGCGACCCGGCACGACGACAGCGGCTCTTCCGTGTGGCGAAGCATGCGGCACTTGCTGTTCGGCGAGGAGACGGAACCGACGCTTCGTTCCGAAATCGAGGAGGCGATCGACGAAGCGGAGGAATCGCGTCCGATCGCCGGCGACCT
>DASURT010000229.1:0-4078 GCA_036375515.1 Sphingomicrobium sp. | reverse complement strand
GGCGGGATCGAGGCGGCCCTGCGCCCCGGCTCCTTCGGCGTACTGATTGACCTTGTGATAGGCGACGACGATCAGGATGCCGACGAAAATCCCGAGCGCGCTGGCGCTGCGCTTGGGCGGGACCGCGAGGGCGAGGGCGAGCAGCGGAAGCATGAGCATCATCACGACTTCCACGAGGCGGAAGTTGAGCATCGACTGGGCCTGGAGCTGCTGCCGATGGCTGACCGCTCCGCCGCCGTACCCGATCCGCCACAGCTCGTGCAGGTAGAGCTCTTCGGCCTCGTTCCCGCCGCGGCGGCGGAACTGGTCGATCACGGGTAGGCTGACCGGAAGGTCATAACTGTCGAAGGCCAGGGTCCGGGGCGTCGCGAATTTGGGCGAGTCCTGGACGAGCCGGCCCTTCACCAGCCGGAACAGGATGGTGTCTGGGTCGTCGGTGGAGAGGAAGCGGCCGCGCTCGGCCGTCGCGGCGACGGACATGCCGTTCGAATCGTCCATCTGGACGAAAATCCCGTGGAGCTGCGTGCCATCCTTCTCGCTGCGGTCGATCCTCAGCGTCAGGTGCCGGCCAAGGCGGTTGAACTCGCCGACCTTGATCGCCGCCCCGAGCGCTCCCGACTTCAAATCGAAGCGCAGGCCCTCGTAGCGGTAGCGGGAATATGGCTCGAGATAGCCGACGATCGCGAGATTGATGATCATCAGCGGAACGGCATAGAAATAAGGGACGCGCAGCAGCCGCCCGAAGCCGATTCCGATCCCCCTCAGGGCGTCGAGCTCGGACGTCAGCGCGAGCTTGCGGAAGGCGAGCAGGATCCCCAGCATCAGGCCGATCGGAATCCCGAGCGACAGATATTCGGGAAGCAGGTTGGCGAGCATTCGCCAGACGACGCTGACCGGTCCGCCCGCGTCGACGACGTACTGGAAGAGGCGGAGCATCTTGTCGAGGACGAGCAGCATCGCCGCGAGGATCAGCGAGCCGATCAACGGCACCGCGATCGAGCGGGCGAGGTAGCGGTCGATCAGGCCGAGTTGGCGCAATTTTTTGGTCGTCCCAGCACCATGATTTGGCCGCAAACGCAGCCGAGATAGCACAAAGGACGGATGCAACCGCGGCACACGGAAGCAACCGTTCAATGTGCCTATAGCAATCCGGCCGGTGATTTCATGTTGAAAACGCATGGCAGTTCTGACCCAATTCCCCCGGAGGCGGACGTGTGCCCTCTCGCCGCCGAGGCCGCGTTGAAGACGGTCAGGCCGCGTATCGCACTCCTCAGCAACCCGAAGTCGACCGGCAACCTCGCGCAGCTGCCGCGGATCCGCGCCTATTGCGCCGACCACCCCGACATCTTCCACTATGAGGTCGAGCACGCCGATCAGATCGGTCAGGCGATGCGGACGATCGCCCAGGTGCGCCCGAAGGTGCTCGCGATCAACGGTGGCGACGGCACGGTGCAGGCCGCGCTGACCGAGCTGTACAACGGCGGCCATTTCGGCGAGTCTCCCCCGCCGGTCGCGGTGCTTCCGAGCGGCAAGACCAACCTCATCGCAATCGACCTCGGCGCTCGCGGCGATCCGATCGAGTCGCTCGGACGCCTGATCGAGATCGCGCAAGGCGACCTCGCGCCATATATCGTCCCGCGCGAGATGATCGCGCTTCGCCGCGGGTCCGCAGACGATGGGGGAGAGGATCTCCCGGTGATCGGAATGTTCCTCGGCGGGGCGGCGCTCGCGCAAGCGATGATCTACTGCCGCGAGAAGATCTACCCGCTCGGGCTGCCCAACGGGGTCGCGCACGTGCTGGCCGCGACAGCGGGGTTCGCGAAGCTGCTCCTGCGCCTCAAGGCCAGTTTCCTTCCGTCCGATACCAAGCCGCTGAGCTTGTCGCTGTCCGACGAGCGCGAGCGGCTGAACGGCCGCTTCTCGCTGCTCATGGTGACGACCCTGGAGCGGCTGCTGCTGTCGATGGACATGGGTGACCGACGGCAGGGCGCGCTGAAGCTGCTCGCGGTCGAGGAACGGCCGGCGTCAGTCCTCGGAGCGTTCCTGGCGAGCGTGGCCGGCAAGCTCGGCCGGTCGAGCCTTCGTGGAGTCCATTTCGAGCAGGCCGACGAGATCATGATCGAAAGCGAAAGCTCCGACGTGATCCTCGACGGCGAAACCTTCCGCGCGGAAGCCGGACGGCCGATCCGCCTGCGCACCGCCCAGCCATTGTCTTTCGTCAAGCTGGCGGCGTAACGTTTCCCAATGTCCGAGCTTCGCGAGCTTGTCGCGGGGGAACTCAACCTGCCGGTCGACCCGCGGGTCGCGACGATCGCCGAGGCCGTCGCGGAGAGGCACGCACCCGCGAGCCGGGCGGTCCTGTTCTACGGGTCGTGCCTGCGCGAGCGGCAGGTCGAGGGCCTGGTCCTCGATTTCTACCTGATCGTTTCGGACTATCGGTCGGCGTATCGCAAACGATGGCTCCGGCTGGCCAACCGGCTGGTCCCGCCCAACGTCTTCTATTTCGAGAAGGACGGCCTGGCCGCGAAATATGCGGTCCTGAGCGAAGCCGATTTCGAGCATGAGTGCGGCCCGCATGCGTGGACGGTCTCGACCGCCGCCCGGTTTGCGCAGCCGGCGCGAATCGTCTGGGCCGCCGACCGGCAGGCGGCCGCCGCGATGACGGATGCGGTCGCCAGGGCGGTCACGACGCTTCTGACGTGGGCGCTTCCGCATTTTGGCGGAGGCGACGTCCTTAACCTGTGGAAGACGGCGTTCGCGAAGACCTTCGAATCCGAACTTCGGGCGGAGCGGGGAGGGCGCTCCTCCGCGCTCGTCGATGCCGATCCCGAGCGGTACCGCCGGGTCGGCGACGCCGCCCTGGCTCTGCTGGGCGAGGACCCGGCGATCATGGGGCCGAACCGCGCCTCGCGCTGGTGGCGGGGCAAGCAGATCAAGGGGAAGGCCTATTCGGTCGTCCGCCTCGCCAAGGCGAGCGCGACGTTCGACGGCGGCGCCGACTATATTGCGTGGAAGATCAACCGGCACGCCGGCACGAAGATCGAGCTGAAGCCGTGGCAGCGGCGCTGGCCGCTGCTCGCCGCGATCACCCTTTTGCCGCGGCTGCTGAAGTCCGGGGCGGTTCGGTAGCGTTGCGCGCGAGCGCGGCGGAGACCGCGCTCGCGAGCGCGCCGACGGTGAACGGCTTGCGCAGGAGCTCGTACCCGCGCAGGTCGTCGCTTTCGCCCTCGCCGACGTAGCCGGTGACGAACAGGACCGAGAAGTCGCGCTCGAACGCGCCCTTCAAATGCCGGATCAACTCGGGTCCCGTCATCTCCGGCATGATCACGTCGGTGATCACCAGGTCGAACTCCTGGGCCTTGAACAGCTCGATCGCCTCGGCGCCGCTGGAACAGGCGACGGGTTCGTAGTCGAGGTCCTCGAGCGCCCCGACGGTCGCGGTGCGGACCCTGGGATCGTCCTCGACCAGCAGGATCCGGGCGCCCGCGACATGCGCTTCGGCTTCGCTGCGCTGGACCGCCGGATGGACCCGGACCGGAGCGGCGACCTCAGTCCGGGGAAGATAGATCGAGACGGCGGTGCCCTTGCCGACCTCGCTTTCGATCCCGACCTCGCCGCCCGACTGATGAGCGAAGCCGAAGATCTGCGAAAGGCCGAGGCCCGTGCCCTTGCCGACCGGCTTGGTGGTGAAGAATGGCTCGAACGCGCGCTCGAGGACTTCGGGGATCATTCCGCAGCCGGTGTCGGACACGCTGATCTTGACGTAATCGCCGGCGCGAACGTCGCCGACCTGGTTGGCGGCGAGAGTCACGTTCGCGGTCGTCACCCGCATCACGCCCTGGCCGTCCATCGCGTCACGAGCGTTCACCGCGAGGTTGACGATCGCGTTCTCGAGCTGATGGGGGTCGACGTAGATCGGCCAGGCGTCACGGGCGAGGTCCACCTTCACCCTGATCCGCTCGCCGAGCGTGCGGTCGAGGAGGTCGGACATTCCGGCGAGCAGCTCCCGGCTGTCGACGCGTTCGGGGAGCAAGGGCTCGGACCGGGCGAAGGACAGCAGCCGGCGCGTGAGAGCGGC
>DASURT010000228.1:0-3352 GCA_036375515.1 Sphingomicrobium sp. | reverse complement strand
CGGCAAAAGGCCGACAAGCTCGAGCAGGAGACAATCCGGCTCGTCCGGGCCAGCGATTGGTTCAAAAAACTCGATGGCGAAATCTACGTCAAAATGAACTGTGAAGGCAGCGAGGCCGACATCCTTGAAGACCTTCTCGATTCAGGAGAGATCAAGCGGATCTACCGGCTCTACGTTGACTTCGACATCCGCAAGGTGGCGGGCCAGGAAGCGAGGCAGGGCGAGATCGAGGACAGGTTGAAGGCCGCTCACGTCCCTTACGCCTCGGCTGAAAGTTTCGGCACCCAGCGCAAGGTTGGTGCGTGGCTCGAACGAAATGTACAGACGGTGCCGGTTCCGTTGGTCAGGCGGCTGTCCTATTCACTCCCTTCCTCGCCGTATGATTTCACGGTCTCAATCTTGAAAATGATCCTGCCACGCCGCGCCTTCTGGTGGCTGGGGCGGCATTTCGGTCGGCTTAGGCGGTCACAGCTTTCTGGATCGCAAAGCCAATGACGATAGCCTCGGAAAGCGATCCCGCGGTGACGTTGCGAACACTGATTGAAGCCGATCCCGCGGAGCACTGGGCGTTCAGCGCGTACGCGCCCGCCGTGCCTCCCGAGACGTGATTGAGGATCAGCAGGTCGCCCGCCGCAAGGTTGCTGTTCGTCAAAGTGAATGAGGCGGTCGTGTTCGCCGCCAGCGCACTGGCCGCCATCGTGATCTGGCCGCACAGCTTGTTCAGCGTCACGCCGGTCGATTTGTTGGTGTTCTGGGTGATCGTCCCACCGGCCCCGGTCGCATAGCCCATGCCGCCGCCGGATGACGTAACCGCTCCGGTCGTGGCAACGCTCGCCGGCGTGATCGCGCCGAGCGCCAGGTTGGTTCCCGAAATCGTCAGTCCGCCGGCGAGGCCGAGCTCCTCGATGCTGCCTGCTCCGGCGGACGCCCGGCCCAGCAGCTTCGAGCTCGCGCCGACATTCTGGATCTTGCTGTAGCCGATGCTCGACGCGGTGAGATCCGTGCCGCTCCCGGACGCCGCGATTGCGGCGAGCCCAAGGGTTGCCCTTTGGGCCGCGGCATCCGCATCGTCCATCAGCGCCAGCCCCGCCGGACCGAAGGCGACGCCGTTGACGGTCAGGTCGGCGAAGCTGGCGTTGCGGTTCTCGTCGATCGCCGTGACGCCACGACACTTGTAGGTCGACCCGTTCCATAGGTCGAAATAGGCCCCGTTGTTCGCCTGGATGTAACCCGTGACGTTCGCGACAATGTTATCCGTGCCAATGGAGATGCCGGCGTAGCCACCATTAAAGCGCGTGTAGTAGGTGCCGTTGACAAACGACTCGCTGAGATAACTGCCGGAGGAACTGTTGATCACCGCGGTAGTCGTCGTCAGCGCCGAATTGCCGACCGAGTTCGAGCCTCCGCCGAACGCGATTCCCTGGTCGACAACCTGCGCGCCGCCGCGGATATGGCAGTTGTGACAGCCCATCATCAGCACGGTGCCGTTTGCGGTCCCGTCGCTCGTCACGTCCGCAAGTTCGACGACCGAGTTGCTGCAGTCGCTGAGAAACCGGCCGCCGGCGAGATCGACTGAAGCGCGGCCCACGGCCAGGCAATCCAGCGCCTCGAAGACCCGCTGGTTGCTGGTCGTCGTCGCCGCGACCAGATGGTCAATGTGAAGTTCTAGCCCCGGGCCTCCGTGAAAATGTCCATAGACGCTGTTGCTGGTGTTGGAGGTCGGTACCTCGGCCGATCCGATATGGACCGCCATATGCGCGAGGTCACCGATGATGGACGCTAAAGCGGACTGCGCGTGGCCGTTCGCCTTGAACGCCCCGATCTCCAGGTTTTTGGTGTTGCGAACCAGGAAGCCGGCAACCTGCGCGGGGATCGGCGCATAGAGCGGGCTGCTCGGGCCGCAATGGGCGGGGTCGAGATCGACTTCGCCGATCTGTATGCCCTCGAGACAATCGGCGCCGGTCGTTCCGACCGCGGCGGCATGATGTCCCTTGATGTAACCAACCGTAACCCCGCAAACCGTTCCGGAACCTGGGTCTGTTTCGATGTCGAACATCATGTAACCGACCTGGCTGCCGGTAATGCTCTCGATCGAGATGGCCGAGCCGCCGGTGATCGCGCAGACGTGTCGATAAACATTCGTGCCGCTGATTTTGCCGACGCTGATCTCCGACAGGCGATGGCCGTTGCCATAGGCCGTGGAGTGGACGACCACGGAGACAACGTCGCCCCGGATGTTGGTCCCGCGGACATTGCCCACCGTCACGTTGGAGATGCTGTTGGTGGCATCTGGCTCGAGGCCGATCTGAACGCCGTGGTTCCATTCGCCGGTCGTATCTCCGGTCAATCCAAGTCGTCCCTGGACTGAAATATCGCCGACCCGGACGTTCGAGCTTTTGATCTTGATGATCGGCGTCGTCGCGCCGGTGCCGGGCTTCTGGATCAGGATCGTATCGTGACCGTCGGTCGTGACGGCCGTGTTCGCGGGGATCGAAAGGGAGGATACGACATAGGCGCCGGCGGGGATGTGGGCCATTGATCCCGCGGAGAGCGCGGCTGCAATCGCCGCGGTGTCGTCCGTCACCCCGTCGCCGATGGCTCCGAACCACCGGACATCGATGCTCCCAGGCAGCTTGCGCGCCCAGGCGCCCGACGCGCCGGTTGGATCGGAGGCGGGCGCGACGAAAAGTCCCTGGCGAGGATCCGCGGCAATCGCCGCGGCGAGGTTCGACGGGTCGAACACGAACAACCCCTCGCGGCCACGCTCGGTCAACATGACCGGCACTTGAGTCGATGTGAACTGCGCCAGCATCGGCCTCGTGCTCGCGGCCGCCGTGCTTGCGCCGGCGGTGGCCTGGATATTGTTGAACCATTCGGCCGCCGCGATCAGCGACAGCGTCTTGGTGCCCGTGGTGAAATTCGTCGGTGCGCCGTCCACCGGCTCGCGGCTGATCGCGCCGTTCGCCTGCAGCGTTCCACGACCGACCTCGCGCTCCTGCGGCTTGTCGACGCCGATCGCCGAGTAATAGAAGCTGTCGCCCGGCTGGAGCGCCTTGTCGAAGCCCGTGTAGCCGTTGACCGCGGCGCCGAGCACGAAGTCGCCCGTGCCGACCGTCGTCGTGAAGTTGCGCACGAGGTCGACGAACCTCGGCTGAAAGTCCGCCATTGCGGCTCCTTCTTGAGCCCCTCTCCCCTTGCGGGAGAGGGTGGCGCGAAGCGCCGGGTGAGGGAATCGTCACGCGCAGTCTGTCCGGGGGACAGACGAGCATGATGATCGGAACGTGGATTTGGGAGCCGAACTAGGGACGTGTTCGGCTCCCAGGCGGCTCAGGCGAACTTCAGAAGCTTGATG
>DASURT010000227.1:0-6620 GCA_036375515.1 Sphingomicrobium sp. | reverse complement strand
CGGAACCCACACATGGAACTGGGCGAAATGGTGCGTTCCGCTGGTCCGCGTGCGAAGGTCGTGGAGACCGGCAAGCTCCGGATACTCCTTTGCCGCGGCGAGGAATCGGGCGCGAAGCTCTTCGGGCCATTCCTTGTCCATCAGCTGGTCGAGCGCGCGGCTCGACGCCGTCCAGGCACCCCACAGGAGCCACAGCGCGATGAGCAAGCCGAACATTGCGTCGGCTCCTGCCACGCGCAGGAACTGGTCGAGCGCGAGGGCGACGATCACCGAGCCGTTCAGCATGAGGTCGGACGAATAATGCAGCCGGTCGGTGCCGATCGCGAGCGAACCGGTGCGGCTGACGACGTGCCGCTGGTAGGAGATCAAGGCGAAGGTCAGGACCATTGCGACGATCGAGACGCCGATCCCGAGCTCCGCGTCGGAGGTCTGGGCGCCGGCCAGCAGGCGCTGGATCGCGCGGCCGGCGATGAACAGGGCGGACAAGGTGATCAGGATCACCTGAACGAGCGCGGCGAGGGCCTCGGCCTTGCCGTGCCCGAACCGGTGATCGGTGTCCGCCGGGACCGCCGCGATCCGCACCCCGAGCAGGACGACGAGGCTGGCGACGAGGTCGAGGCCGCTGTCCGCCAGCGACCCCAGCATGGCGGTCGAATCGGTCCGCCAGGCGGCCCATGCCTTGAGGCCGATCAGGATCAGCGCCATGGCGATGCTCGCCAAGGCGGCCCGAGCGGTCAGCTTCGCTCGTTCCGAGTGGGAGAGCCTTGCTTCGCTCACGGGTAGAGCAACCCTTCGGTCCAGCCGGAGCCGTCGCGCGTGAACAGGCGGCGCTCGTGAAGACGGTGCTCCCGCGCGGTCCAGAATTCGATCCGCTCGGGGACCACGCGGTAGCCGACCCATCCGGCCGGCCGGGGCACTTCGCCACCGTCGTACCGGCGCTCCATCTCCTCGAACCGCCGTTCGAAGGTTGCGCGGCTATCGAGCGGGCGCGACTGATCCGAAGCCCAGGCGCCGAGTTGCGAATCCCGGGCTCGGGTCGCGAAATAGGCGTCGGCCTCGGCATCGGACACGCGTTCGACCACGCCTTCGATGCGGACCTGGCGGCACAGCGACTTCCAGTGAAAAAGCAGGGCCGCTCGCGGGTTCTCGGCGAGGTCCTCGCCCTTGGCGCTCCGCGCGTGCGTGTAAAAGACAAAGCCTTCCGGCCCGTGGGCCTTGAGTAGCACCGTTCGCGCCGACGGTTGCCCGTCCCCGCCGGTGGTCGCCACGGTCATGGCTTCGGGCTCGTTGAGCTCGCCCGAGCGGGCCTCGGCGAACCATTCGTCGAACAGCTGGAACGGATCGGTTCCCATGGCAGCGGCGCTTAGGCTTGGAGCGGCGGTCGCGGCAACCCATCTGGTCAGGCCAGCCCGGTTACGGCATGGAAGCGTCAATGGCACTCGACCTCTATCAACGCCTCGGCGTGAAGCGCGGCGCGAGCGACGAGGAGATCAAGAAGGCCTATCGCAGCCTTGCCAAGCAGCTTCACCCCGACCGCAACAAGGACAAGCCCGACGCCGCGAAGCGCTTCGCGGAGGTGACTCACGCCTACGATCTGCTGTCGGACAAGGACAATCGGGCGAGGTACGACCGCGGGGAGATCGACGAGGACGGCAATCCCAAGATGCCGTTCGGATCCGGATTCGGCGGCTACTCCTCCGGCGGAGGACCGCGGCCGGGCGCCGGCGGAGCAGGGTTCGAGAACTTCAACTTCGGAGGCGCCGACGCGGCGGATTTGAGCGACCTGTTCGAGGGCCTGTTCGGCGCGGCGGCCGGCGGCCGGGCCCGTGGCGGCGGTCCCTTCGGCGGCTTCCGCCAGCGCGCCCGGGCGCCGCAGAAAGGCGCGGACGTCGCCTATCGCCTCAAGGTCGCGTTCGAGGACGCCGTGGCTCTCAAGCCGCAACGGATCACGCTCGCCGACGGCAAGACGATCGACCTCAAGCTGCCCAAGGGCCTCGAGGACGGCACCCGAATCCGGCTGCCCGGCAAGGGCGAAGAGGGGCCGGGCGGGCGGGGCGATGCCATCGTGACGATCGACGTCGCGCCGCACCGATTCTTCGCTCGCGACGCCAATGACATCCGCCTGACCCTGCCTGTCACGCTCAAGGAGGCGGTGCTTGGGGCCAAGGTGAAGGTGCCCACGCCCGAAGGGCCGGTGATGCTCAGCATCCCCAAGGGAACCGCGTCGGGCAAGATTCTCCGCCTGAAGGGTCGCGGCTTCACCGCCAAGGACGGGAAGCGCGGCGACCAGCTCGTCGCCGTCGAGATCGACGTTCCGGAATCCGACGCCGAATTGCAGAAATTCGCCGAGGAATGGAAAGGCGGCGGCAACCCGCGCGCCTCCCTCGGGGTCTAGCGCGGTTCACCCATGAGAGACGTCTCACCCCAATCGCCGGAGGCCAGGCGCAAACGGCTTGCGAGCATGCGCGCGGCCTTCGGCACCGAGGTCGAGGAGAAGCTCAAGCCGAGGCTGACCGCGTGGGAGGCGACCAAGCGCGTCGCCGTGGGGGTCTATAACGACGGGTTCATCCACGCCGGCAACCTCGCTTATTTGTCGGTCGTCGCGCTCTTCCCCTTCTTCATCGTCGCCGCCGCGGTCGCGCACCTTCTGGGGCAGGGGCAGGATGCGCAGCTGACCGTGATGAATGTGCTCCGCCGCTTGCCGCCGAACGTCGCCGACACTTTGAAAGGGCCGATCAACGAAGTGCTGACGGTCAGGACCGGCCCACTGCTCTGGTTCGGCGCGCTAGTCGGCCTGTGGACGGCGACCAGCTTCGTCGAGACGATCCGCGACATCCTGCGGCGCGCCTACGGCGTGAAGTTCTCCGCTCCTTTCTGGGAATATCGCCTGGGCTCGATCCTCCTGATTCTCGGCGCCGTTCTGCTCCTGATGATTTCCTTCGCGGCAAGCGCGTCGATCAGCTTCGCGCACCATTTGCTGGTTCAGTGGTTCCCGTTCGCGCAAGGGATCGGCTCAACGCTCGGAGTCTACCGGCTGGTGCCCGCGGCGACCCTGTTCTTCACCTTTTACGTCCTGTTCTACGCGCTGACGCCGGCGCGTTACCGCAAGCCGGGGTGCCCCAAATGGCCGGGCGCGCTGCTGATCACGGCCTGGTGGCTCGCGACTGCGGAGATCCTGCCGAGCGTCCTCGGGCTGCTCGGCGGCTACAGCCTGACCTACGGAAGCCTCGCCGGGGTGATGATCGCGCTGCTGTTCTTCTTCGTCATCGGTCTCGGAGTGGTGATGGGCGCGGAGCTCAACGCGGCGCTGGCGGAAGGCGGCGCCACCGCGCTAAAAGGCGAGGTTTATACCGGGCCCTACACCGACGAGCTGGAAGTCGAGGAGCCGCAACCCGGTGAGGACGTGGAGATCGAGCTGGAGACAGGGGGACCTGAAATTTGACCGGATTGATGAAGGGCAAGCGCGGATTGATCATGGGCCTTGCCAACGAGCGATCGCTGGCATGGGGCATCGCGCGCGCCGTCGGCGAGCAGGGCGCCGAGCTCGCCTTCTCCTACCAGGGCGAGGCGCTCGAGAAGCGGGTCCGGCCGCTGGCGATGGAGCTTGGCTCCGACCTCCTCATCGACTGCGACGTCTCGGACATGAAAGCGCTCGACCGGGCCTTCGCCGGGCTCAAGAAGACGTGGGGAACGATCGACTTCGTGGTCCACGCGATCGGCTATTCGGACAAGAACGAGCTTCGCGGGAAATTCGTCGACACCTCGATGGACAATTTCCTGATGACCATGAACATCTCGGTGTACAGCTTCGTCGCGGTCGCGCGGCGCGCCCGCGCGATGATGAAGCCCGGCGGCTCGCTCCTGACTTTGACCTATTACGGCGCGGAGAAGACCATCCCTCATTACAACGTGATGGGCGTCGCCAAGGCGGCGCTGGAAAGCAGCGTCAAATATCTCGCGACCGATCTCGGCCCGGAGGGAATCCGGGTGAACGCCATCTCCGCCGGCCCGATCAAGACCCTCGCCGCGAGCGGGATCGGCGACTTCCGCTACATCATGAAGTGGAACGAATATAATTCGCCGCTCCGCCGCAACGTGACGATCGAGGACGTCGGCGGAGCCGGCCTCTATTTGCTGTCCGACCTCGCGAGCGGGGTGACCGGCGAGGTCCACCACGTCGATGCCGGCTACAATGTGGTGGGCATGAAGGCCGAGGACGCGCCGGACATCTCGACGGTGTGATGGCTCTGGTCGGCCGCCACGTCCATCTGACCGGCCTCGTCCAGGGCGTGTTCTTCCGCGCCTGGGCTCAAGGCCATGCGCGCGAGCTCGGCGTCAGCGGCTGGATCCGCAATTGCGCGGACGGCTCGGTCGAGGCGCATCTGACCGGCGAGGAGGATGCGGTTGCCCGAATGATCGAGCGGATGAAACGAGGCCCCTCCAACGCTCGGGTCGACGACGTGGCGGTCGAGGATTCGGAACCCGAGAGCGTCGGCCGCTTCGAAGTGCGGCACTAACCCGCGAAGGGATCCCTCACCAAAATCGTGTCGTCTCGCTCGGGCGAAGTCGAGACCAACGCCACCGGGCAGCGGATCAGCTCCTCGATGCGGCGGACATATTTGATCGCGCGCGCCGGCAAATCGGCCCAGCTCCGCGCCCCGCGCGTCGAGCCGGGCCAGCCCTCGATCTCCTCGAACACTGGCTCGACCCGCATCTGGTCGGCCGAGTGCGGCGGGAGATAGTCGAACTTCTGTCCGTCGATCGTGTAGCCGGTGCAGATCTTCACCGTCTCGAACCCGTCGAGCACGTCGAGTTTGGTGAGCGCGATCCCCGTGACGCCGCTGACCGCGACCGCCTGGCGGACCAGCACCGCGTCGAACCAGCCGCAGCGGCGCTGCCGGCCGGTGACGGTACCGAACTCGTGCCCGCGTGTCCCGAGGCGCTGGCCGATCTCATTGTCCTGCTCGGTCGGGAAGGGGCCCGAGCCGACGCGGGTCGTATAGGCCTTGACAATCCCGAGCACGAAGCCCGCGGCCTTGGGGCCGATGCCGCTGCCCGATCCGGTCGTCCCCGCGACGGTGTTGGACGAGGTGACGAACGGATAAGTGCCGTGATCGACGTCGAGCAGCACACCCTGCGCGCCCTCGAACAGGATTCGCCGTCCGCGTTGCAGCGCGACGTCGAGGTCGCGCCAGACAGGACGCGCGAAGGGCAGGACGAAGTCGGCGATCTCGGCGAGGTCCTTGCGCAGCCGATCCCGGTCGACGGGCGGCTCGCCGAAGCCGGCGCGCAGCGCGTCATGGTGCGCGCAGAGGCGATCGAGCAGCGGCTCGAGATCGTCCAGGCGCGCGAGGTCGCAGACCCGGATCGCGCGGCGGCCGACCTTGTCCTCATAAGCCGGGCCGATGCCGCGCCGCGTGGTGCCGATCTTGCCCGCGCCCGACGCATCCTCGCGCAGCGCGTCGAGGTCGCGGTGGATCGGCAGGATCAAGGGGCAGGTGTCGGCGACCATCAGTACCTCTGGAGTCACTTCGACGCCCATCTCGCGCATGCGCTCGATCTCGGCCTTTAGCGCCCACGGATCGAGCACGACGCCGTTGCCGATCACCGAGGGCGTGCCGCGGACGATGCCCGAGGGTAGCAGCGAGAGCTTGTAGGTCTGGTTGCCGACGACGAGCGTGTGGCCGGCGTTGTGGCCGCCCTGGAAGCGCACGACCATGTCGGCGCGGCTCGCCAGCCAGTCGACGATCTTGCCCTTGCCCTCGTCGCCCCACTGCGCGCCGATGACGGTGACGTTGCCCACGATCGTTCCTTGTTGTTGGAAGCCCGCGCGGCTCTAGGGGGAAGGGGTGCGGGCGTCTAGGTTATGAAGCTGGCCAGTCCGGAAGTTTATCCCATCGACCCGCATGATCACGCAGGTAGCGCCACTTAATGTCGTAGGCCGTGGATTCACGTTGATTGCTTTGCCTCCACAGCGAGGCAGCTTCCTCGGCTGAAACGACGAAGAAGCTCACCTCGTCGTCGTTGGGCAATGAACATGGGTCTCGTGGAGCGTGAACAAATATCCAGAACTCGCTGGCACTGGGATCGGGACACTCGCGAACAAGGAAGGGAGTTCCCTTCCCGCGAACTGTTTTGACTTCGATGCAAAATGTCGAGCCTGTCGGAGCCGTAACAATCAAGTCGCGCTGCCTGGAATTGTTGTTCGTCGGCCGGACCTCATACCCATGGCGGCGCAAGTGTCTTGCAGTCCAAAGCTCGCCAATTGCACCGGATGAATTGGCCAAGATGTTCTGAAGCAAATCGATGTGATCGCTGATCCAGGCTAAGTCGGACATTGTCTCGGCCTCTTAAAAGCTCAGCGGAACGACCTGAAGCACGCCGGGCAGGTCGTGCAGCTGCTGGGCCACCTCCGCCGTGATCGGATCGTCGACCGCGACCAGCGCGACCGCCTCGCCGCCGGCCGCGCGGCGGCCGAGGTTGAAGGTCGCGATGTTGATCGCATTCTCGCCGAGCTTGGTGCCGAGCGCACCGATGAAGCCGGGGGCGTCGGTGTTGACGATGTAGATCATCTGGCCGGCGAGATCGGCCTCAACCCCGATCCCGAAGATCGACACCAG
>DASURT010000226.1:0-10637 GCA_036375515.1 Sphingomicrobium sp. | reverse complement strand
CCGAGGTCTTCTCTTTGTTCGCGTGGATCGTCGGGATCGCGATGCTGAAGCTGTTCCACACGCAGCTGTGGACCGGCATCCAGAACAGCTTCGACACCAGCCCCGCGGCGGGCGCGGTGCTCGCCTTCGCGATCCTGTTCGTGCCGAGCTTCGTCATGGTGAAACTGCTCGCGCGGCAGATCGGCGGGAAGACGCGGCGTTCACTGCTCCTCGGGCCGTTCGACCGGGTGCTCGGCGGCGGGTTCGGCGCGCTGAAGGGCCTGCTCGGGGCGACGCTTTTCTTCCTGCTCGCCAACCTCGCGACCGACATGGTCTATGGGCCCGAGGCGGAGCGGCCGGAGTGGATGGTGAAATCGCGGACCTATCCCTTGCTCAACGCCAGCGGCCGAGCGATCGTCGACTGGGTCGAGGCGCGACGGCTCCACGTGAACAAGGTCGGGGAAGAATGATCCGCCTGTACGACACAATGGCGCGCGAGAAGCGGCCGTTCGTGCCGCTGGACAAGGAGCGCATAACCATGTATGTGTGCGGGCCGACGGTCTACGGCCGCGCGCACATCGGCAATGCGCGGCCCGCCGTGGTGTTCGACACGCTCGCGCGCGTCATTCGCCACGAGTTCGGCGAGAAGAGCCTGGTTTATGCGCGCAACGTCACCGACGTCGACGACAAGATTCTCGCGAGCGCCGAGGCGGAGGGCGTCGATCCTTCGCTGATCACCGAGCGCTACGAGCGCTTCTATCTCGAGGACATGGGGGCGCTCGGCGTCCGGCCACCCGACATCGCGCCGCACGCCACGCAGGAAATCGCGCAGATGGTCGCGATGATCGAGCGGCTGATCGGCCTCGGCAATGCCTATGAGGCGGAAGGTCACGTGCTGTTCTCGGTCGCGAGCGACCCCACGTACGGCGCGCTCAGCAGGCGCGACCGCGAGGCGATGATCGCGGGGGCCCGGGTCGAGATCGCTCCCTACAAGCGCGACCCGGCCGACTTCGTGCTGTGGAAGCCGAGCGCCGAGGGCGTGGTCGGCTGGGAGTCGCCATGGGGCCGCGGGCGGCCGGGCTGGCACCTCGAATGCTCGGCGATGATCGAACGGCACCTGGGCGAGACGATCGACATCCACGGCGGCGGGCTCGACCTCATCTTCCCGCATCACGAGAACGAGATCGCGCAGAGTCGCTCGGCGCACGCCGGGGCGCCGCTCGCGCGCTTCTGGGTGCACAACGGCTTCGTCGACATGGGCGCGGAGAAGATGTCCAAGTCGCTCGGCAACATCGTCACGCCGGCCGAGCTGTTGGCTGAGGGGCACAAGGGCGAGACGCTGCGTCTGGCGCTGTTGTCGGCGCATTACCGCCAGCCGCTAAGTTGGACGGAGGAAGTGGTGGCGCAGGCCAAGACCAACCTCGACAAGCTGTACCGCGCCGCTGGAGTTGCCCAGCCGAGTGAACCTGACGAGGGAGTCGTCGAGGCCCTGTCGGATGACCTCAACACTCCGCTGGCCCTAACGCGGCTGATGGCGCTCGAGGATCCGGCCGTGATCAGGCGAAGCGCCGCGTTGCTCGGCTTGCTCCAAAGCCCGCCCGACGAATGGTTCCAGGGCGGCGAGGACGCGCGCGCGATCGAAGCGCGCATCGCCGAGCGTGCCGAGGCCAAGAAGAACCGCGACTTCGCCACCGCCGACCGCATCCGCGACGACCTCAAGGCCGAAGGCATCGTCTTGGAGGATGGGCCGGGCGGCACTACTTGGCGCAAGGAATGAACGCGCCGCTCTACACGACGGAAATCCTGCGGCTGGCCGCGTCGCTCGGCGAGCCATGCCCGCTGGAGCGCGAGGACGGCCACGCGGAGGTGCGCTCGCCGACCTGCGGAAGCCGAATCACTCTATCGGTCCAGCTTGACGCAGGAGGTCGCGTCGAAGCCGTCTCGCAGCAGGTCCACGCCTGCGCCTTCGGCCAGGCATCGGCGGCGCTGCTGGAGCGAGGCGCGATCGGCCGCACCCGTCCGGAGGTGAAGGACGCGCACGACCGGTTCGCCGCATGGCTCGCGGGCTCGGCGGAAGAGCCGGGCGACTGGCCCGGCCTTTCCGCGCTGGCGCCGGCGCGTTCGCGCAGGTCGCGCCACGGCGCGATCCTGCTGCCCTTCCGGGCGCTGCTCGCGGCGATCGAGCCGGCGAGGTGAACAGCGCCGCGGAGACGGCGCAGGCCACCACCGCGATCCTGGCGAGCGGCGCCATCATGCTCGGCGCCGCGCTCGTCTTCGTCACTTTGTTCCGCCGGCTGAAGCTCGGAGCGACGCTCGGCTATATCGTTGCCGGGGCGCTCATCGGTCCGCAACTGCTCGGCTTTATCGGCGATCCCGACCAGCTTGCCGGAATCGCCGAGATCGGAATCGCGCTGCTTCTGTTCATCGTCGGGCTCGAGCTTCAGCCGAGCCGGCTGTGGCGCCTGCGCAAGGACATCTTCGGGCTCGGCCTGGCGCAGGTCGTCCTGTGCGGCGCGGCGATCAGCCTGCTGCTCTATCTCGCGCTCGGGATTTCGCCCGCGGCCGCGATCGCGATCGGACTCCCGCTCGGCCTGTCGTCGACCGCGCAGGTCCTGCCGATGCTTCGCGCGGACAACGAACTCAATACCCCGCAAGGCGAACGCGCCTTCTCGATCCTGCTGTTCCAGGACCTCGCGATCGTGCCGATGATCACGATCATCGCGGCAATGTCGCGAGTCCCTCCGGACCCGAGCGCTCCGACCGGATGGACGCTGGCCCTGATGACCCTGATGGCGGTCATCGGACTGGTCCTTATCGGCCGGCTGTTTCTCAATCCCCTCTTCCGGCTGGTCGGGCGCCTCGGCGAGCGCGAGCTGTTCGTGGTCGCCGGCCTGTTCACGGTCATCGGCGCGGCGGCGGTCATGCATGCGCTGCATCTGTCCGTGCCGCTCGGCGCCTTCGTCGCCGGCGTGATGCTCGCCGAATCGCCTTACCGCCACGAGCTCGAAAGCGACGTCGAGCCGTTCCGCTCGATCCTTCTCGGCCTGTTCTTCCTGTCCGTCGGCATGATGCTCAACCTGGGCTTGATCGCCGCCCGGCCGCTGTTCGTGATCGGGATCGCGGCCGCGGTGATCGTCACGAAGGCAGTCCTGATCGCGGGTCTCGCCAGGGTGTTCGGAAACAGCTGGCCACGAAGCGTCCGGCTCGGCCTGCTGTTGAGCCAGGCCGGCGAGTTCGGCTTCGTCCTGTTCGCGCAGGCGACGGCGGCCCGGCTGATCCTGCCCGAAGCGGCGTCCCTGTTCGGCGCGGTGGTGACCTTGTCGATGGCGGCGACCCCGTTCCTGATGCGGCTGGTCGACCGGCTCGAAGCGCGCGAAGGACGGGGCAGGGCCGATCTCGACGGGCCGGAGAAATCGCCGGAAACGAGCGCGATCGTCGTCGGCTACGGCCGGTTCGGCCAGACCGTCGCCCAGATGCTGATGGCCAAGCGAATCGGGGTGACCCTGATCGACAAGAAGCCGAGCATGATCGAAACGGCCCAGGAGTTCGGGACCAAGGTTTATTACGGCGACGGGATGCGGACCGATCTGTTGCGAACGGCCGGCGCCGAAACCGCGAAGGTCATCGCCTTCTGCAACGACAACGAGGGTGGCGAGATGACTCGCGTGGCGATGAAAGCGATTCTCGAGGCATTCCCGCACGCATCGGTGCTGGTGCGCGCCTATGACCGCGTTCACATGATCGAGCTCGACGGCCTCGACATCGCCTTTGCCGAACGCGAACTGTTCGAGAGCGCCGTTGCCATGGGCCGAGCGGCGCTCAAGGCGACAGGCATGGAGAAGCAGGAAATCGATCGCGTGGACCGCGAATACCGGTTGCGTGACTGCGAACGGCTGGAGCTTCAGGCCTCCACCGGCGATCTCCATGCGGGACAGGAGCGTGCGTTTGCTCCGGACCGGGGCCTTCCCGAATCGGGGGCCAGCGAACCCGCCTAGGTGGCGCGGCCGTTGGACAGATGCGCATCGAGGGCCCGGACGATCGCCTCGACCACGTCCTTATGGGCTCCGTTCCCGCTCCTCACGTGCAGATGCGCTTCAGCGTAGGCCTCGCATTCAGCCTTTGCGAGGCGCTGCAGCGTTCCTTTCGGATCGCCGTTCTTGAGCAGCGGGCGGGTGTCGCGGCGGGCCGTGCGCTCGGTCAGAACGTCGACGGGCGCGTCGAGCCAGATGGTGATCGTCCGTTCCTTGAGCAGTTCGCGGGTTCGTGGATCGCAGAAAACTCCGCCGCCGGTCGAGATCACGCGCACTTCGCCGTTGACCAGCCTCGCCACCAGGCGGCGCTCGCCGTCGCGATAGTCTTCTTCGCCATAACGCTCGAAGACCTCGCCGGCGGGCAACCCCACCGCTTCCTCGATCTCCGAATCGCTGTCGATGAAAGGCAGGCCCAACCGCCTGGCGAGGCGCCGCCCCACCGTCGATTTTCCCACACCCATCAAGCCCACCAGAACGACGGGCCGATCCAGACGCTTTGCCAAATCCATAGTTGAACAAGATCCATGAGTTGAAAGGGCTATACAGCGGCTTGCCCGCTCGGCAAAAGCGCCGGCATGTCGCGACTGGTTGTGCTCATCATCCTCGCCGTACTCATCCTCGGCGCCCTCGTCTTCCTGTCCACCGTGCCAAGCGAGCAGCCGACAAAGGCAATCGAGGTCGACGTGCCCCAGGGGGCCACGACTGGTGGCAATGCCGGCTAAACGGCTGCTCCTTGCCTGTGCCGTGCTTGCGCTGGCGCTACCCGCGCTTGCGCAGCAGGTGGCGCAGCCCTCCCCTTCGCAGCCGGTGGCAACGACCCAGGAGCCGCGGCCCGGCTTCATGACCCCGCCGGCTGACGAAACCGCGGTCGAGGAGGTCGCCAACCTCAATCTCCCGCCGCCTCCGCCGCCGGTCGAATATCCCTCCTGGGCCCGGCGCGATCCCTGGGTCGTCGGAGCGCTCGATCCGGTCAACGAGGGTCTCGGCGCAAGTCCGTGGCGAGCGGCAAGCGGGGCATTCCTGTCGACCCTGATGCGGCGGATGGACACGCCGCTGGCTTCGCGCTGGGCGCACATCGCGCTACGCGACGCCTTGCTTGCCAAGGCCCGGGCTCCGCGCGACGTCAACCCGGTGGACTGGGTTGCCGAGCGATCCTGGCTGCTTCTCCGGATGGGCGAGGCCGATGCCGCGCGAATGCTCGTCGCCGGGGTCGACACGGACCGCTTCACTCCAAAGCTGACCCAGGTCGCGGTGCAGAGCGCGCTCGCCAATGCGGATCCGCCGGCGCTGTGCCCGATCGAGGACGGGATCCGCAAATACGACTCCAAGGTTCGGGAGCTGGTCGAGGCGATGTGCGCGTCGCTCGCGGGCGAACCGGAAAGCGCGGCCGCGCAGGTCGACCATGCCCGCCGCTTCGGCCGGATCGGCGGAATCGACCTGGCGCTGGCCGAGAAGGTCGTCGGCGCCGGGGCCAACACCGGGCGCGCGGTCACGGTCGAATGGGACCCCGTGGACCACCTCACGGCCTGGCGCTTCGGTCTTGCGACCGCGACGGGAATGATCCTGCCCGATCGCCTGCTGCAGGATGCCTCGCCCCAGCTCCGCGCCTTTCAGGCGCGGGCGCCGCTCCTCACCCCGCAACAGCGGCTGGATTCGGCGCTGTTCGCGGCCGGACTTGGTGTCTTCTCGTCGCAATCGATGATCGATCTCTACTCGGCGATCTACGATTCCACCGACCCGAGCGACCTGCCCAGCAGCGACGCCTGGCAGCTTCGGCAGGCTTACGTCGGAAAGGACCCCCAGACGCGGATCGCGGCGATCCGCCGGCTTCTCGCCGGTGACGGCGAAAAATCCTCCCTTGAGCGCGAGGCGATGCGGGCGCTCGTCGCTCGGGCCGCGACCCTGGTCGAACCGGATTCGGACCTGGAGGAGGATGCCCCGAAGCTCATCTCCGCAATGCTCGCGGCGGGTTATGACCGGCAGGCTGCCCGCTGGGCCAATGCCGTCCGGAGGATGGGCGACGAGAATGGCGATCGCTGCTGGGCGATGCTCGCACTCGCGGCTCCGAACGTGAACGGGATCGACTTGAGTTACGGGCGGATCACGAGCTTCATCGGTCGCGACCGGAGCCCGGACAAGGTTCGCAGCGCGCTGCTCGTGGCCGGCCTCGTCGGGCTCGGACGGATCAACGAGCGATCCGCCAACGCGCTCAACCGGCGCTACGGCCTCGACCTTGGCCGCAGGACGAGTTGGACCCGGATGATCGACTCGGCGGGACGGCTGAGGCAGCCGGGAACCGTCCTGGTGCTCACCGGCACGGGCTTCCAGACGGCCAGCTTCGAACGGGTGCCGGCCGCCCATCTCTACCACTCGCTCGTGGCCCTGAAGCGCACGGGGCAGGATTTCACCGCGCGGATGATCGCGGCCGAGGCCCTGTCGCGGACGTGACCGAGGAAGACCGGGCGCTCGTCGACCGTTTCCTCGACATGATGGCGGCCGAGGCGGGGGCATCACGCCACACGCTCGGCGCCTATCGCAACGACCTGGAACGCGCGGCCGAGCAGATCGACGGCTCTCTCTCAACAGCCTCCGCACAGGATCTCACGCGCCTTGGAACCGGCTGGGCGGAGCTCGCTCCGGCGACCGTCGCCCGCCGCTCGGCGGCGCTGCGCCGGTTTTTCGGCTTCCTCGTCGACGACGGCCTCCGCGGCGACGATCCGTCCGGGGCGCTCCCGCGACCGCGCTATGAGCGTCCGCTTCCGCGGATTCTCGACGAGGGCGAGATTTCGCGGATGTTCGAGAGCGCCGAAGACCGGGCGGCAAGCGGCGAGCCGACGGCCGTCCGCAACGTCGCCCTCCTCGAGCTGCTCTACGGTTCGGGCCTTCGCGCGAGCGAACTGGTGACCTTGCCGAGAGGCGCGGTTCGGGCCGGTCAGCCGTTCCTGATCCTGCGCGGAAAGGGCGACAAGGAACGGCTGGCGCCGATCTCCTCGCGCGCCGAAGCCGCGGTCTCGCGCTGGCTGGAGAATGTGCCGGGAAGAAGCCTTTGGCTCTTTCCCTCCGGAAGCAAGCACCTGAGCCGGGTCCGGCTGTTCCAGGTCGTCCGGCAAATGGCGGGAGATGCGGGGATTTCGCCGGATCGCGTCAGCCCGCATGTGCTCCGCCATGCCTTCGCGACGCACCTTTTGTCGGGTGGCGCGGACCTGCGCGTGCTTCAGTCGCTGCTCGGCCATGCGGACATCGCGACGACGCAAATCTACACGCATGTGGACAGCGCCCGGCTGGTCGAGCTGGTCAATGCGCGGCATCCGCTGGCCACGCGCGGTCGTTGACGTGCGAGCAACCTTCGTCCTACCCGCGCGGGCCACATGATCACCTACCTTGATTTTGAAAAGCCGATCGCCGAGCTCGAGACCCGCGTCGCCGAGCTCCGCGAGACCGCCAATACCTCGGAGGACATCGACATCGAGGCCGAGGTCTCCCGGCTCGAGGCGAAGTCGGCGAAGTTGCTTCGCGACACTTATGCCAAGCTCACGCCCTGGCAGAAGGCGCAGGTCGCGCGGCACCCGGACCGGCCGCATTTCAAGGATTATGTCGTGGGGATCGCCGACGATTTCCTGCCCCTGGCGGGCGACCGCTCGTTCGCGGACGATCCCGCGATCATCGGCGGGCTGGCCCGGATCGACAGCCGGCGGGTGATGCTGATCGGCCACGAGAAGGGCGACGACACCGCGACGCGGCTCAAGCACAATTTCGGAATGGCCAAGCCCGAGGGGTACCGGAAGGCCATTCGGCTGATGCGGCTGGCGGACCAGTTCGGACTGCCCGTCGTGACCCTGGTCGATACGCCGGGCGCCTTTCCCGGAGTGCAGGCCGAGGAGCGCGGCCAGGCCGAAGCCATCGCCCGCTCGACCGAGCAATGCCTGTCGCTTCAGGTTCCGCTCGTCTCCGTCGTTGTCGGAGAGGGCGGCTCTGGCGGCGCCATCGCGATCGCCGCCGCGAACCGCGTGCTGATGTTCGAACACGCGATCTATTCGGTGATCTCACCGGAAGGCTGCGCGTCGATCCTGTGGAGGACCGCGGACAAGGCCGCGGAAGCCGCCGAAGCGATGAAGATCACCGCGGCCGATCTCCTGGCGCTCGGGGTCGTGGATCGCATCGTCGCGGAGCCGCTGGGCGGCGCCCATCGTGACCCCGACGCGGCCATCGGCGCGTTGAAAGGGGCCATTCTCGAGGAGCTGGACGGCTGCTCGTCGCTCGGTCCGAAGGAGCTTGTTACGCAGCGCCGAGCGAAGTTCCTCGCCATCGGCTGACCGCCCGGGGAGGAACCGGGCTCGGTCATTCTCCGTTCAAAAAGACGAGGGTTATTTCGGCTCCGCACGGAGAGGCGAGGTCATGCGTAGAAGCATTGTGTTGATTTCGGCGGCCGCGGCCGCCCTGAGTCCGGCGATCGTTGCGGCCCAGTCGGCGGGTTATCTCAACCCCAGGGACGTCGCGAAGGCGCAAAGCGAGCATGCCGAGATCGTCCAGGAGCTCGGCGGCGCCGAGACCGGGCCGCGCGCGGCCTATGTCGAATCCGTCGGACGCCGGGTGGGCGCCTATTCGGGAATCCTGAATCCGGGACAGACGCTCCATTTCACGACTCTCAATTCGGCCGTTGAGAACGCGTTCTCGGTCCCGGGCGGCTACGTCTATGTGACCCGGCAGCTGATGACCCTGATGGACGACGAGTCCCAGCTCGCCTTCGCTCTTGGCCATGAAGTGGGGCACATCGCCGCCAACCACGCGCGGGCGCGCGAGCAATATGCCCAGCGGAACCCGCTCGGCATATTCGGCCAGATCCTTGGCTCAATCTTCGGCCAGTCGGTCATCAGCAACGTCATTGCCGCCCGTGCCCAGCTCGACACCCTGCGCTTTTCGCGGGAGCAGGAATATCAGGCCGACACCTTGGGAATTCGGTACATGATCTCGGCGGGCTACGACCCGGGCGGGGCGGCCGGAATCCTCGCCTCGATTAGCCGGAACACGGCGCTCCAGGCGCGGGTCCAGGGCCGCACCAACCGCCAGACCCCGGAATGGACGAGCACTCATCCGTTGAGCGAAAACCGGATGACCCGGGCGCTTCAGGAAGCGCGCGCGACCGGGCGCCTCGGCACCGGAGTGCGCAATCGGGACGGGTTCCTCGCCGAGCTCCAGGGCATCTATGTCGACGATGATCCGGCCCAGGGCGTGATCGACGGCGCGACCTTCACGCACCCCGATCTCCGGATCCAGTTCACGGTGCCGCAGGGCTATCTGATGCAGAACGGGACCTATGCCGTGACGGTCTCGGGATCCGCGGGGAAGGCGCAGTTCAGCGGCGGCCGATTCTCTGGGCCGCTCGACCAATATATCCTCCGCGTCTTCGAACAGCTCACGCGCGGGCGGATGCAGCTGGCCGTGCCCCCGCCGCAGCGCATCACCATCAACGGCATGCCGGCCGCCGTCACGAGCGCGCGCGTCAACACCTCATCGGGCGCGGTGGACGTGAGCGTCGTCGCCTATCAATGGGATGCGCAACGAATCTATCACTTCGTGATGCTGACCCCCGGCGGCTCGGGCGTCGGCCCGTTCGCTCCGATGATCAACTCGCTGCGGCGGATCACTCCGGCCGAAGCGGCCGCCATCCGCCCGCGGATCATCGACGTCGTGACGGTCAGGCCGGGCGATACCGTGCAGTCGCTGGCAAGCCGCATGGCCTACCGCGATTTCAAGCTCGATCGATTCCTTTCGCTGAATGCTCTGGCGGCGAACAGCACTCTAAGGCCGGGCCAGAAGGTCAAGCTGATCATGTACGGGTCGCGGCGCGGTTAGTTCGTCGCGTCCTGCACCTGCTGGCTGATGTTGGTCCACATGCCCAACGAGCCGCCACCGAGCTTGCTCATTCCTCCGATCGCCGCGATCGCAATGAGAGACACGATGAGGCCATATTCGATTGCAGTCGCGCCGCGCTCGTCTGGTCCGAGCGTGCGCCAACTCTTTCGGATAGCATCCACGCCACCCTCCTCTGGTCCACGTCCACCGCGCAGACTTATGTTACGGCTGGTTAACAAGTTTTGCCGCGAACATCCTTAACGCCGCCTCAGCTCTGTTTCGCCGCCGGCGCCCACGCGGCGAAGTGCAGAATCTCGTAGGTTTCGGTGGTGCGCAGGCCGTCGCCCGCCCTCGCGAAAGCTTCGAGCGCCGCCTCACGCGCGTCGCGCGACAACGGCCGGCGCGGGCGGCCGGCAAGCACGTTCGTCGCGCCCATTCTCCGAAGGTCCGACACGAGGCGGTCGAGCGTCGCGTAGGAAACCTGGACCCGGTCGACGTCGACAACCGGCATTGCAAACCCCGCCCCAGACAGCAGGTGCGCGAGGGCCGACGCCTCGATCCGCGGGTGGACGTGGGGGGATGCGCCGCCGGTCACCTGATCGGCCGCGCGCATTGCCTGGCGCAGCTGCGGGAGAGTGTCCCCTCCAGAGAGCGCTCCGATGAACAGGCTGTCGGGCCTCATTGCAAGCCGGATAGACCGTAGCGCGAGCGGAAGATCGTTGACTGTGTCCAGTGTCCCGATCGCAACGACCAGATCGTAGGCCACGTCGGGCG
>DASURT010000225.1:0-3217 GCA_036375515.1 Sphingomicrobium sp. | reverse complement strand
ATGGCGGAACCGGGCGCGGCAAGACGCACCTGCTTCACGCGATCGGCCATGCCTTCCTTGCCCAGAACCGCTCTGCGCGAGTGGTGTCGATGTCGGCCGAGAAGTTCATGGTCGAGTTCATCCGCGCGCTCAAGGAGAACGACACGATCGGCTTCAAGCAGCGCCTTCGGAACGCGGACCTGCTGCTGATCGACGACGTCCAGTTCATCGCCGGCAAGGATTCGACGCAGGAGGAATTCTTCCACACGATGAACGAGATCATCACCGCCGGCCGGCGGCTGGTGATCACGTCCGACCGCGCGCCGCAAGACCTCGACGGGATCGCGCCGCGAATCCTGTCCCGCCTGTCCTGGGGCCTGGTCGCCGACATCAACGCTGCGGACTACGAACTCCGCTTCAACATCATCGTCTCGAAGCTGGAAGCGCTTCCCGGAGTCGAGATGCCGCGGCCGGTGGTCGACTTCCTCGCCCGCCGCGTGACCTCTTCGGTCCGCGAGTTGGAAGGCGCGCTCAACCGGATCGGCGCTTATGCGATGATGACGGGCCGCGAGATCGACGTGGCCTTCGTCGAGGAAGTGCTCGCCAACGTTCTTCGCGCGAACCAGCGGCGCATCTCGATCGACGAAATCCAGACCCAGGTCGCCGAGCATTATCGCATCCGCAAGGCGGAAATGACCTCGGCGCGCCGGGCCCGCGAGGTCGCTCGCCCGCGCCAGGTCGCGATGTATTTGTCGAAGCAGCTGACGCCCAAGTCGTTGCCCGACATCGGCCGGCGCTTCGGCGGCCGCGATCACACGACCGTGATCCACGCCGTGCGGCAGATCGAAAAGCTTCGCGCGAGCGATGCCGAATTGGACGCCGACATCCGCTTGCTGACCAGGCAGCTGGAAGGTTAGTCCAGCGTCGTCCGGTATTGCTTGATCGCGAGGCCGGCGACGATCAGCACGAACAGCGCCAGCGCCCCGAGACTGGGCAGCGCATCGGCGATTCCGACGCCCTTGAGCATCGATCCGCGCACGACGCGCAGCATATGCGTCACCGGCACCGCCGTTCCGATCCACTGCGCCCAGACCGGCATCCCGCGGAACGGGAACAGGAAGCCCGACAGCAGGATCGACGGCAGGAAGTAAAAGAAGCCCATCTGCATCGCCTGAAGCTGGTTTCGGGCGATCGTCGAGACGAGGAAGCCGAGCGCCAGGCTGCCGACGATGAACAGGAAGAGCCCGAGGATCAGCGCGGCCCAGCCGCCCGCCATCGGCACCCCGAACAGGACCCGCGCCATCGTGATGATCACCGCCGCCTGCAGGATCCCGACCATCACATAGGGGGTCAGCTTGCCGATCATCACCTCGATCGGCCGAAGCGGAGTCGCCAGCAGCGTCTCCATGGTTCCCCGCTCGGCCTCGCGTGTCATGCCGAGGGCGGTCATGATGACCAGGGTCAGCGACAGGATCGTGGCGACCAGGCCGGGAACGATGCTGTAGGACGTGATGCTCTCGGGATTGTAGCGGCGCTGGACGACGACCTCGAAGGGCGCCGACGTGACGGGCGCGGCCTCGGCGGCGAGCGGCCCATTCAAATCGTGCATCAGCGCATATTGCGGCAGCGCCGAAAGGGCGGCGACGGCTGGGCCGGTGGCGGCGGGATCGGAGGCGTCGGCCTCGACCAAAATTTGCGGCTTGTCGCGGCGGATGACCCGGCGCGTGAAGTCGCCGGGAATGGTGACCGCGAACTGGACCGCGCCGCGCTCGATCAACCGCTCCATCTCCGCCGGCGAGCGCGCCGTATAGCGGATGTCGAAATAGTCGCTATTCCGGAGCGCGCCGAGGATCGAGCGCGAGAATTGCCCCTGGTCCTGCACCAGCACGACCGTCGGCAAATGCTTGGGATCGGAATTGATCGCATAGCCGAACAGCAGCAGCTGGAGGATCGGGATGCCGATGATCATCGCATAGGTGAGGCGATCGCGGACGAGCTGGGTGAACTCCTTGGCGAGGATCGCGAGGATGCGCGAAAGGGAGAGACCCATCATGCGGCCTTGGCCTCATCGGAAGCGTGGCTCCGCATCAGGTGGATGAAGACATCCTCGAGGCTCGGCGCAACCTCGGTCCAGCGGAACGGGTCGCGCCGGTACGGGGCGATCGCCTTTTCGAGCGCCGAACGGTCGGTCCCGCTGACGTGGAGCGCTTCGCCGAACGGCGCGGCCATTTCGACCCCGGGTTTCGCCGCGAGCTCGCGCCCGAGGCGGTCGGCGCGGGGGCCGTCCGCTTCGAAGGTGATGAGGCCGCTGTGCGCGATCACCTCTTCGCCGGTTCCCCGGGCGATCAGCTCGCCGTTGAAGATGTAGGCGATCTCGTGACAGCGCTCGGCCTCGTCCATGTAGTGGGTCGAAACGAGCACGGTCATCCCCTCGTCGGCGAGGCGGTGGATCTCGTCCCAGAAGTCTCGCCGCGCCTGCGGGTCGACGCCGGCGGTCGGTTCGTCGAGCAGGAGCAACTTCGGCTCGTGCATCACAGCGGCGGCAAGCGCGAGCCGTTGCTTCCACCCGCCCGAGAGCTGTCCCGCCAGCTGCTTGCGGCGATTCGCGAGGCCGAGCTTGTCGAGCGTTTCGTCCACGCGCTGCGCGACGCGGTCGAGGCTGTAGACCCGCGCGATGAAGGTGAGGTTCTCCTCGATCGTCAGGTCCTCGTAGAGCGAGAAGCGCTGCGTCATGTAGCCGGTCTGGCGCTTGATCGCGGCTGCCTCGCGCGGGAAGTCGAGGCCGAGCACCAGGCCGGACCCGCTGTCGGGCGTCAGCAGCCCGCAGAGCATCCGGAGCGTCGTCGTCTTTCCCGAGCCGTTCGGCCCCAGGAAGCCGGTGATGTGACCTTGCTCGATCTGGATCGAGACGTGGTTGACGGCCTGGATAAGGCCGAAGCTCTTGCTGAGGTCGTGGACGTCGATGGCAAGGGGCATCGTCAGTTTCCGGGCAATGGCTCGACGTCGACCGGCAGGCCCGGCTGCAGCTCGGCCGGGCGCTTCGGATAAGCCTCGACCATGAACACGAGTCGGTCGCGGCTGTCGCGACTATAGATGATCGGCGGGGTGAACTCGGGCCTCGGGCTGACGTAACGGATCGTTGCGGAAAGGCCGCTCGAGCAGCCGTCGCAGGAGAATTTCACGTCGCGTCCCGGCCGGTAACGCGCGACCTCCCGCTCCGGCACGTAGAATCGCACCT
>DASURT010000224.1:0-13668 GCA_036375515.1 Sphingomicrobium sp. | reverse complement strand
AGCCAGGTGCGCGACCTGGTCGATGACCCGACCGCGCTGGCGGTCGGAAGAGAGGAACAGGTCGCGGAGGCGATTCGCGACCGCGCCCTGAGATTGAAACATCTGGACGGCGAGCTGTTCTCCGATCCCGCGTGGGACATGCTGCTCGACCTCTATCGGGCCGAGCTCGCACAGCAGCGCATCTCGATCACCAGTGCTTGCCTTGCATCCGGGGTTCCTACCAGTACCGCATTGCGATGGCTCGGAATTCTCGAAGAGTGCGGCCTGATCGAAAGACGCCGGGACATGCTCGACGGGCGCCGCACGTTCGTGGGGCTCACCCCGGCAGCCGTTGCGGCGATGAGCGCCTATTTCGACGCGCTGGCGACGGCCTAAACCCCATATCCACCGCGATCATCCACACGGTCTCAATCGACTGAGGCCGACAAAGAAAAGGCCCGCCCGGCAAATGCCAGGCGGGCCAACATTCCTTCCGCAATCAACGCGACAGGATCAGCGGCCGCCGCAGAACCAGCGGATAATCACGGTCCCGTTCTTGTCGCACTGCGAACCCCCGGGGGCGGCAAAGGAAGCGGTTGAGCTGGCCAGGCAAGCCATGGCGATGATGAACTTCTTCATTTTTCACTCCTCTTGATTCAACAAACCGAAATTAAACCGACAGGCTTGCGCAAACCTTGCATGAACTTCCAAATCCGTTGGAATTGCAGGACAAATCCGGTCGCTAAGGCTGGAATTACATCCATTTCGGAGGTTCCGCGGCCGTTTACCTTGTTCGGAAAATGCCGGAGCGGGGCGTCGCCTCCACGGACCAAAACCCTCCGTCCGAGCCTTTTCGACCGATGTTCCCTCGGCGGAACAAATCTCTGGTAATTGCCTTTAAGGCTAGCCAGAATGAATCCGGTTTTGTAATTGGGTCTTGCGCACTAGGCTCGGAGGAGACTGCCGCGTGACAAAGAAGAAATGGCGGAAGCCCGAAGTGAAGAGCATTGCCGCGGGGTCAGCGGAGAACGGCGGAATTGTTGGCGGTGACGCCCAGTCCGGCGGCAACAAGTCCTAACCGCTAATCCGGACTCGTAACTGCCGATGACGGCGATTGCCGGCGTCGTCGGCGCGCCCGACGAACAACTCGATCGCACTTGCGCGGCTATTTTGGCGGCGCTCGCCGGTTACGGGACAGCCGCGACCCGTTTCCAGACCCTTCCCCGGGCCGCATTCGGCTGCGCGCCCTCCAGACAATTGAGCGAAGACGATTTCGGCGAGCAACCTTTGGTCGATCCGGACCGCTTCCTTCTGGTCGCGGACGCGCGACTCGACAATCGGGGCGACCTGATCAGCGAGCTCGGGATCGCGGAAGGAGCCGCTCGCCATTCCGACGCCTATATCCTCCTGCAAGCCTGGATCCGGTGGAATCAATCCTGCCTCGACCGGCTGGTCGGCGACTTCGCCTTCGCCGTCTGGGACTCGGCCGAACGGCGCCTGACGCTGGCGCGGGACCCCACCGGACAGCGGCCGCTCTTTTACGCTCATGATGGGGCGAGCGTCGCCTTCGCTTCGATGCCGGCGGGACTTCTGGGCCAGCCGTGGTTGCGCGCGGGATTCCGTTTCGAGCGCCTCGCGACGATGCTCCTCGGGATCACGGATTTTACGGAAGAAACCTACTTTCAGGGGGTCTCGCGAGTCCGGCCAGGCGGTCTTGCGGTCTTCGATTCCTCCGGCGCGAGAAGCTCGGTTTATTGGTCGCCTTCGACCGAGCCGCTACGGCTCGGCGACGACGAGTTCGTCGGGGCCTATCGCGAGCAGCTGGAGCGAGCCGTCCGATCCCACCTCCGACGAGCGTCGGGCGGCGTCGGCGTCCACTTGAGCTCCGGTTACGACAGCAGCGCCGTAGCCGCCACGGCCGCCCGGATCGCGGGCGAACCGAAGCCGATCGCCTTCACTGGAGCTCCCCGGGAGGGCTTCGATGGGCCCGTGCAGCGCAACCGCATCGCCGACGAGTCGCGACTCGCCGCCGAAACCGCGAACATGTACGGGCTGCGCCACATCGTCATCCGCCCGTCGGGAGGCGTCCTTCAGCTGCTGCGCAGTCAAGCCCGGCTCTACCAGGAACCCGATCGAAATGTGATCAACATGGAATGGTGGACGGCCATCCACCGGGCCGCTCGTGACCTCGGCGTCTCCACGATGCTGGTGGCGCAGCTCGGCAATCTCACCATTCATGCCGGGGGCCTGCCGGCGCTTGGCGACCTGCTTCGCAATCGTGACTGGCTCGAATGGGCGCGCGAGGCGTGGGCCGCGGGGCGCAGCGGCAAGGCCCGCTGGCGCGCCATTTTCATGCATTCGCTCGAAGGCCGGCTTGCGCCTTCGATCGTCCGGAGCATCTATCGGCGGTATGTCGGCGTGCCGCTCGATTCCGAGAGCAGCTATGTGCATGACCATTGGCTTCGCGCCAGCCGCAACAAGTCCGATGAGTCGGCGAGGAAGCTGCTGAAGGGCAGCTCGTCCGACCGCCGGCTGACGTTGATCAGGGCGCAGGACATCGGCGTGTTCCGGAAGGGCGCGCTTGCGGAATCCGGAATCGACGAGCGGGACCCGACCGCGGACCGGCGACTTGTCGAGTTCAGCCTGCGCTTGCCGCCGGACCAACGCCTTCACCGCGGCGAATGGCGGCCCCTCGCCCGTAGGGCGCTTCGCGGGCGCCTCCCGAATTCCATCCTGGACCTCGACGTCCGGGGATATCAGGGCGCGGACTGGTTCGAGCGAGTGTCGAAGACCGAGGCGCTCGGCGTCGTCGAGGAAATCTCGACGAGCTCCGCTGTCAACGATCTGCTCGATCTCGGAAAAATCCGAAGAGACATCAACAATTGGCCATCCCAGGGCTCGGCCAATCTTTACGATGCGATCATCTTCCGCACGCGATTGCTGACGGCGCTGTCGACGGGCGTATTCCTTCAGGAGCTCGAGCCGCTGGTGTCCGGTTCCTCCTCCCACTCCACCTGACCCTTCTTGTTCCGGAACCAACGCTCCAGGTACGAATCCAGAGCGATAATGTTGAGAAGGCGCCGGGAAACTGCGCCACGCTCGGCCGGCTCCAGCGATTGCAGCCGCTCCGACAGCTCCTGGCGGACGCGGTTGCGCTCGACGAATAGTCCCGCCGCCGGCTCGTCGGCCTTCACGACCGAGAGCAGATGCAGCGCTTTCTCGACCTTCTCCCTCGCCTCATCGAGCTCGACCTCTCCGGCCTGGTAGCGGCGCAGCAGCGCGCAGCGGAACGACCGGCAGATGTCGAACCGATCCTTGTAGATCGTGCACCGCCCACAGCTCTCGTACTTGCACGGAAGCCGAAAATAGGTGCGCTCGTCGTCGCTGGTCAGATCGAGTCCATGATCGATCAGCCGTGGCTCTTCGCCTGGGGTGACCTTGGCCCGAAGGTACAGAGTGCCGTTGCAACACAGCCCGCATCCGACGCAGGGGGCGGTGTCGTCCACCGGCCGGACCGACGCCGAAGTCACGACCGCAATGCCTCGCGCCCCGCCGCAAGCGGCTCGGCGGCGCGCGCGTGCGCCAAGACGAGGGTCAAGCCGTCGCTCATCCGGGAGAGGTCCGACGGCCTCTCGAAAGCATAGACCGGCGTACCGCGCACCAGCCCGATGCTCGCAAGCCAATGGCCCTGCTCGCCGCGCACGGCGGAGAGGTAGGCGCCGCGATAGGTATTCGCGAAGATCGCTTCGGCGGCTTCAATCCCATCGAGCGGGCGGATGCGGAACTCGTCCGATCGGACCAGGACATAGAGCGCCTTGAGCTCGACTTCACCCGACGCTTCACCCGCGTGCACGAGCGGAACGTCGAACTTGTTCCAGCTCTCGTCGCCGGCATAGGAACGCTCATAGTCGTTCGCCCGTCGCCCGCTTGCCTCGAGGACGTCCTGCCACAGCCTGAGCCTCGGCATGCCCGGAACCGCATAGGCCCGGCCGTCGCCATTGACCCTCACGACGCAGACATCGTCGGCGATGACGCGATGGCCATGATCATGAAACCAGGCGGCGAGCGTCGACTTGCCCGCCCCGGACGGTCCAATGAACGCGACCGCGCTGCCCTCGATCTCGACGGCGCTCGCATGAAACGGGAGAAGTCCGCGCTGGTGGAGCATTGCGCCAATGGCCGATCCGAGCAAGTACAACCGAACGTTGCGTTCGGGAACGCCGGACGCCGGCTGAACGGTAATCGTCCTGCCTTCCTCGATGCGATAGTCGGCCACGTCGGGCACCACGAGCACCAGCGCCCTTTCGCTCGAATACAGCCCGGCCTCATCGGACGGCGCTTCGACCGGCCCGAGCCTGATCGTCACGTCCGTGTCCGGGCGAGGTTCGATTGGAAGCAACTCGGGCAACTCGAACTCGCATCGGACCGTCAGCCCGAAAACCCGATATATGCTGGGCTTTGGCATCTCGTCAGCTCTCAGGGGTAGGTCGCGACCGGTGCGAACTCGCGCGCCTCGGCACCGCCGAGCACCGGGTTGCCGTTCACCGACACCCATACATGCGCCTCGAGCCTGCTCGAGGACCGTTCATTCGCGATGCCGTAATGGAGCATCGCCTCGATGCCGCGCCGGCGCATCATGCGCTGGGCCGCGATTCCGCTTTGGATGCACACGATCTTCCACGGCAGCCGACGCCCCACGGCCTCGATCGCCCAAACGACGTCCTCGACGCTCATGCGTGGCTTCGGAATTCCGAGGCCGATCGAGCCGAGCCTGATCGCTCTCTTGAATGGCAAGGCGCGCAGGGCGGCGGAGGCCAACGTCAGGGTAGCCAGAGCCTCGAACAGCAGGAGCTGCCGATCCCGGCCGAGCCCCTGAAACCGCGGAAGCAATCTTGAACCCGTCCTTTGCATGGCTCTCTGAGCATAGCGTCTTAAGGAGATTTCGCCACAACGCACGGCGTCGGCAACCGAAACGGACTAGCTGCCCGCTCTAGAGAGATTAAGAAGCTGCTCGTGGGGATTTCGCGCGAGCTTGCACTTTCGATCCAGTGTTGCCGTTCGGCTTTTCGCGGCCACGACTCGCGCGTGGCACTCGATAGCGAAGGCATCGACTGGTCGCTGTTCGTCGATCTCATCCGATTCCATCGAATTCAAGGGCTCGTCTGGGCGGGCATTCAGGCCGCGGGCCATGATGTGCCCGACGAAGTATCCAGCATCATCGCCGCCGACGCGGAAACCATCGCCGCCACCAACCTTCGCGCCGCGCTGGCCTCGCGCGATCTGCTGACGGACTTCGGTCAGGCCGGAATCCCCGTGATGTTCTTCAAGGGATTGACCCTTGGAACGCTCGCTTACGGCAATGCGCTGATCAAGTCGGCGGTGGATATCGACCTGCTGGTCGATGGCGACCATCTTCCCGAAGCCGTCGACGTGCTGCGGCAGCGCGGATATCGGTCCGCAATCCCCAAGGAGCCGGTTACGTCCGAGCAGCTTCTGTCCTGGCACCGGCATCGCAAGGAGTCGGTCTGGACCAGGTCAAGGCCGGAATCGCAGGTCGACCTCCACACACGCCTGGCGGACAGCCGGCGTCTGCTTCCGGACCTCGGCCTGAAATCGCCCCGGCAGACGGTAGAAGTCGCGAACGGCGTCGAGCTGCCGACGCTCCAGCTGGACGAGCTATTCGCCTACCTGTGCGTGCACGGCGCTTCGAGCGCATGGTTCCGGCTAAAATGGATCACGGATCTGGCCGCCCTCCTCCACCGGGGAACCGCGGAGGAGACTCAGCGTCTCTATCGCCGGTCGCAGGAACTTCGCGCCGGTCGCGCCGCCGCCCAGGCACTGCTTCTTTCCGACGCACTCTACGGAACGCTTCAGGCGAACGGGGCGCTGCGGCAACGACTCTCCAGTGACCCGGCCAATTCATGGCTCGCTCGCGCAGCCCTCAAACAGCTCACCGGGCGCGGCCGGCCGGTCGAGCCCACGTCGTGGCCGTTGGGCACAGCGCGGATACACTTGATCCAGTTCTTCCTGCTTCCGGACCTGGGCTTCAAGGCGTCGGAGTTCGCCCGCCAATTCCGGACCGCATTTGGTTGACGGAAAGGGCCCGCCCCTACCTCAACTGGATGTGCCGCGTCGGCCAGAGATCCGATCGATCGGATTCGGGGGGCGAAGGCCGCACGACCATCAAGGCGAGGCACACCGCGAATGACGCGCTGATAGCTGCGGTGCGCAACGGAAAATCGACGAGACTGTGCACCAGGATTGCCGCTGACGCGATCGAGGCGGCGCGCGCATACGGGCCCGCATCGGGGATCTGCCAAACGCGCCAGGCTGCGATCGCCCACCAGCCAAGGAACAACAGGATCAGGATCAAGCCGGGCAAACCGAGCTCCAGCACAAGCTCCGCATAATCGTTGTGTGCGTGATTCACCTCGACCTTATTGATCTGCCCATGGTCCTCATACAGCCGATACACCGCTCGAAACGTTCCAAGGCCCGAACCCAGCGGCAGGAAGTCCGCGGCCGCGCTCGAGGTAGTCGCGAGCATCGCGGTACGTGATCGCACCGATGTCTCCGCGCCGTAGCCTCGATCGCCGACCGGGCTGAGGACCAGGGCCGTGGCCGCGCCGGCCAGGAGCGCCCCCGCGGCAACCGCGATCCATCGCCGCGCCGCCACCCCCTCGCGCATCACGATCAGCAGGCTGGCGAGAAGCGCGGGAACCCCCAGGCCGTAGCCCGCGAGCGACCGATTCAGCACTAGTCCGACAACGATCACCAGAGCCGCTCCTGCGGCGAGCGCGACGGCCGCGGAGTAGCGCTGGAGGTTCCGGTTGCCAACCGATGCGAGCAGAGCGGCCAGGAACGGCAAGCTGATGACGAGCAGGATGGCCATATGATTGGCATTGGCGAAGAAACCCGTCGCCACCCCGAAGTTGGTCGACCGGTAAAGATACCATGGCGATAATTCCGGCTCCGCGCTGGCCACCTGCAGAGCCCCGAGCACGATCCCGCAGAAGGTGCCTGTCAGTAACGCGAAGGCGAGCCAGCTGGCGCGATAGGCCTTCAGCCGAACGATCGCGCAAAACATGGCGAGCGAGGGAATGACTGGAAGTAACGTTGCCAGTGTATCGTAGGGTGCGAGCGAGAGCGGAAGCGGCGGGATCGGCAATCCGAGCACGCGATAGCCGTCCGCAATTTCGGCTCGACCGCCGAGCGCCGGCCACACCGAGGCCGGCAGGGGAATCAGCTGAAGCGCCACGACCGTGAGGCCGAGGATGGCGAGCCACAGCAACTGGCGCGCCGGCTTCATCAGTGGCTCCTCGGCCGGCGCCATCGCGGACCAGGCGATGATTCCCACACCCATCAGTTGCAGGAGCATATTGCCCCATATACCCTGCGCGCTCCCGCCCAGCAGAAGGCACAGGAACAGATAGGCCGGCGCGACCGCGCAGCAGAGCCGGCTAGCCACTGGAACGCTCCGCGGCGATTCCCACCCTTCGGATCGTCACCTCTGACCGCTGCGGCAGCTCCGGCGAAGAACCGGAGAGCTCCAGGCGCTGGCCCCGGCAGCTGGCCGGGACATCGAACGACCAGGTACGCGCGGCCGCGACGAGCGAGACGGAAGCGATCGGGATGTTCGTGCTGTCGCAGACCAGAGTCCATCGAAGGGACTCGGCATGGATCGCCCCGCCGGCGAGCGGCGCCGACAGTCGATATCGGCCGGCAGGAAGAATGAGGAGCTGTTTCGCAAGGACCCCGTCCTCCTGGCCGTAGAACATGACGTGCAGGCCGCCGCCGCGGGCCCTTTCGGCCAGGCCGACCGTCGACGACGTGAGAGCCCAGTTGAACGGTGGCGGCGCTTCCGCATCCCGGAACGCCGGATCGTAGATCAGCTCTGCGCGATTGAGACGAACGCGGGAAATCGCCGACCACATGGCGCGCGCCTTGTCGTATTGACCGGCGGTCGTGAGGGCCCCGACGAGGGCCGTAAGCCAGAGAGTATCCGGTCCGCGACGCTCCGGACTGGAAAGAGCCAGGATCGTATCCGCGTTTTTCGGGTCCTTGGCCAGGTCCAATAGGGCCCGGTCTTCGAGCACCGGTTCGGAGCGGAAGAGCGATCGCAGTTGCGGCCAGCTCGATCGGTCGCGGGCATAAGCCGCGACATAGGGAGCGAGGCTTCCGACTCCGTCTGGCGCCAGCCGTGCCAGCGCTCCGATTTCGCTTACTCCCCGCCGGGCATCGCCCCGTCGAAGGTAATAATCGGCGAGGAAGTAACGCGCGGGGAGCGACCGTCCGTCGCGCCATTCGGCTGAAAGGAAGGCTTCTTCCGCAAGCTCATCCTTGCCCGAGAGCTGCGCTTGTATGCCGCGAACCAGAAACGGTTCGGCCGCCAGAGGCGCCTTGGCGCTGGCATGGAGGATCTGGCCGATGGTCGACGCGCTGACCGCTTTGCCGTGACCGGCCGCCGTCGCGATCGACGTCATCCCGGCGGAAAGCACAACGTCCGGATGGCCTGGCCAGATACGCTCCGCCGCAGCGGGACGGACGTCCGCGAGCGCACTGACGACCGCATTTCGGAACACCTGCGTCGCGACCAAAAAAGCCGCGATCAGGACGACAAGCAGGCGGCCCGTCATCGTCTATCGCGGAATTGGAGTTGGCCGCTCAGCTGTCGGAACCCTGCGGAATCATGAGGATTTCCGTGCGCTTCTTGTCCAGTTTCCCGCGGCCGTACCCATAGCCATAGCCGTAGCCGTAGCGATTGTAGCCATATCCGCCAATGCGGTCGCTCGCCTTCGTCAGCGCCGCTCCGAGCACATGGGTTGCGGTGGCTTCGAGCCGATTGAGCGCCTCGATCGCCGCGCGCGTCCGTGTTTTCCCGCTCTCCACGACGAACAATACGTTGCCCGCGGCAGCGGAAAGCAGCGGAGAATCCGCAAGTCCGATCGTGGGCGGTCCGTCGATCACCACAAGATCGAAGCGATCGGTCGCTTCAGCAATGATCTTCCGGATCCGGGCGGTCGAAAGCAGATCGGCGGGATTGGGCGGAACCGGACCGCTCGGAAGCAGCCAGAGATTCGCATGCTGCGTTTCTACGACGTGCCGGTCGATCCGATCCTCACCGGTGAGCAATTTGCTCAGGCCCACGTCGTCGTTCGCCGTCTTGAAGGCCGGCTTGCGAAGATCGCTGTCGACCAGGAGCACGGACTTCTCGCGCCTCGCGAAATTCTGGGCAATGGCGAGCGCGGTCGAGGACTTGCCCTCTCCTGGCTGAGCGCTCGTCACGACGAGGACTTTGGGCATGCCGTCGTCTGTGCTGAAGCACAGGGCCGCGACCATTGCGGAATAGGCCTCCGAGACCATCGAGGCGGGGTTCTTGAGATCCTCCACGAAAGAGTCCTTGGCACTGGTCTTCGGGACCACGCCAAGGCACGGCAGCCGAAGCTTGGTCCGAACGTCCTCGCGGGTCTTGATCGTATCGTTGATGAACTCGAGCGCGACCGCACCGGCAATTCCGGCGAGGAGGCCGAAGCCCAACCCCAGGATCAGGTTGAGCATGAGGTTGGGCTTGTACGGCAGGCCCGGCGGATCCGCGCGATCGACGATCGATACCGGGGCCATGCCGATCCCTCCGGCGACTCCAATCTCTTTGTACCGCTGCAGGAGTGCGTCGTAGAGGCTCCGGTTGGTGTCCACGTCGCGCTGGAGGATGTTGTACTGGATGCTCCGGCCGCGAAGGTTCAACACGGCACCCTTGAGCTGGGCGACGCGGGACTGAAGGGCGTGCTCGGCGGAAAGCGACGCGCGATAATCGGCGAGGAGGCTGTTGGTCCGGCCCGACGAGGTTTGCGCGCTCGCTTGTGCGATCTGCCGCTCGAGCTCGTCGATCTGCGCTTTGAGGCTCTGCATGTCCGGATGATCCGGCTTCAGGAACGTCCGTTTCTGCTGATAGTCCGCCTGCACCGTCGCGAGCTGTTGCCGAAGCATCTGCGTGCTCGCCGTGACGTCGCTCGTCGGGCCGGTCGCCCGAGCCTGCCGGTAGGCGCCTTCCGCCGCGACCCTGCGGGCGGTCGCATCGGCGAGCGCCTTGTTCAACGCGATGAGCGATTCACCTTGAAGCGAGCCCACGTCGCCCGCGACCGGCTTGCCGTCGGCACCCACGCCCGTGTTGATGATCCCCTGCGCCTGTGCGTAGCTGACCAGCGCACGCTCCGAGCGCTCGAGGTCGCCACGCGTCTTGGCGATCTGACGTTCGAGAAAATTGCGGGCGTAGGCAGATGCTTCATAGCGGCGCTGGAGGGCCGAGTTGATAAAGCTGTCGGCGATGCCGTTCGCAATCGTCGCGACGAGCAGCGGCGAGGTCGAATCGTAGCTGAACTTGATGACCTGTCCTTCTTCCGGCTTGACGACCTTCAGCCCGGCGTGGACTTTCCCGGCCGCCATCTTGAGCCTGGTCGACCCGTCGGCATCCTGCGGCACAAATTCAGGATTGTTGCCGAGATTGAGCTCCTGGGCGGTCCGCTGAGCGACCGTCGTGCTCGCCAGTAGGTCCGCCTGGGTGGCGACGAAGTCCCACAGGTAGCCGGTCGAAACCTGACGTTCGCGCGACTGCTCCTCGCTTACCGAAACGGTGGGCGGATTAGCCTCCAGCGTGACCCATACCCGATAGACCGGCGTGGTCAGCAGAGACACGATCAGCGCTCCGGCGAGGCCGATCGCGACCGCGCCGAGGATCAGCCAGCGCCAATGCTGGACGATCCGAAGGAATGTCGCGAGATCGAGGATGTTGACCGCGGAATATACGCGCTGGCCCGCCGGAAGCTCGGGCGCGGCCGGAGGCGCGTATTGCTGGAGCGGCCACGGCCCCTGATCGGGCACGGCAATGCTGTTGTTCACTTTGACCTGCCCCCGAGAGCGAGTTTCAATGGCATCTAGTAGGGCCTGAAGATCCCGAGAAGCGGAATGGCCTGGACGAACCTCTTGTACCCCGCCTTGATCGCGGAGCCGTCCACCACGACAATGTCGCCGGGATACACCTGCGGGTCGGCGGACTCCCCATGCCGGATGGCAGTCAGGTCGAACGCGGCCGCCTGGCGCTGGCCGCCGATGCTTCGGAAGACCGCGACACGGCGCGCGTTCGCGTCCTCCGTGGTGCCCTTGGCGAGCGCCACGGCCTGCATCAGGGTCACCGGTCCCGCGACCGGGAAGGCACCTCCTTCCCTGACCGCGCCATCGACCGTGACCGTACGAAGCGCCGACTCCTTGATCCCAACGCTCACGTCCGGGTTTTGAAAGTATTTCTGGCCGAGCAATTCGGTGATTTTCTGGTCGAGCTGTGACGTCGTGAGGCTGGCCGCGACAATTTCGCCGATCAGGGGCATCGAGATGTGACCGGCAAGATCGACCTGGTAATCGCCGGTCAGTTCATCCGATTTCAGCACCTTGATGGTGAGCTTGTCGGCCGGAGCGATTTTATAGTCGGATTCGAGCGCGACGATCTTCGGCGCGTCGGGCGGGCCGAGTGGAATATTGTAAGGAATGCTGCCGCCGCGCGTATCGGCGCAGGCGGAAACGGCCAGAATGGCTGCAGCGGCTGACAGCAGCGCGACAATGGATCGATACCGGTCAAGATCCGAAAACACGATCACTCCTCGCGAAAGAACGCGCGATTCTCCCCTAACGGGTATTCCCGGCTTCGGGGTGAGTAATCTCCAAACTGGATCAAATCAATGCGGAGCCGAAATAGCGGTATCGGCGTGAGCGCGCGTATCGAGATACCAGCGTTCGGTTCCCTCGATGGCGAGCGCGGTGAGAATACCGGTCGCGAATGCGCCCGTATCGATGCCGATCCGGTTTGGCCGCTCTTCGACTTCCGTGCTGATCGTATGACCGTGAACGACGATGAATCCGTGCGCCGTATCGTCGAGCAGGAAGGGGTCTCTGATCCACCGGAGGTCCGACTGCCGCTGCTCGTGAAGCGCGACCCCGGGCCGGATTCCGGCGTGAACGAACAGATAGTCGCCGAACCGGCACGTATCGACGAATCCCTTCAGGAATTCGACATGTTCGGGCGGCACGGCTTCGCGCACTTTCCGGATGATCCCGTCGTCGGCAAGGCCGGTCAGCTGCAACGGGTCGAGGCCATAGCTGCCGAGGCATTGAGCGCCGCCAAAGGATAGCCAGCTTGGGATGAGCGAGCCGTCGCCGTCGAGGATCCGCAGCAGCACCTCTTCATGATTGCCGAGAAGGAAGATCGTTCGGACGCCCTCCCGGCGATACGTCCGCAATCGCTCCACCACCTCCGCGGAGCTCGGACCGCGGTCGATCAGATCGCCGACGAAGACGAGGAGGGTCCTGGCGGGAGCCCTTTCGTCCATGTCGGCATGAATCTTCGCGATCAGCTCGTCGAGCAGATCGATCCGGCCATGGATGTCCCCGACGGCATAGGCCCGATGGCCCCTGGGTCCGGAGGAACGATCCAAATGCTTGCGTGAGAACATGAACATCCGGACCTTAAACTCGTGGCGCAGCCAAGCTTTCCAAGAAGAGCATTATATGCATGACGAACGATGCGGGGCTATGCGCTTAGCAGCTGGAATCGCGGAATCGCGATGTCGAACGCCGTTCCCTCCTCGTCGACCATGCGATAGCTGCCGCTCATGGTGCCGTTCGCCGTGTCCAGCGGGCAGCCGGAGACATAATCGAAGCTCGCTCCGGGCGCGATCAGCGGCATCTCCCCGACGACACCTTCGCCATGAACCTCGTGCACGGTTCCGCGCCCGTCGACGATCGTCCAGCTCCGCGACAGCAGCTGCACGGCGACGTCGGAACCGTTCTCGATCCGCACGTGATACGACCAGAACCAGCGGTCGGAGGCAGGGTCCGACTGCTCGGCGAGGAAGCTGACCGCGACACGCACCGCGATGCCGCGGGTCACGGCCACATTGGGGAAGAGCATGGCGAGCGCATCGGTGTTCACAAGGCCCACCTTAGCGGGCGCTGATTGCCAGACAACTAGGCAAGACCGCCCGCGCGGCGGAGCCGGTCGACCAGCCGCGAGCGCGCTTCGACGAGAGGCCGCGAACGATCGGTGAGGATGTCGCGGGCCAGGAAATGCCCGGTGAGGTCAAGGCCTTGGGCGATCTCTGTCCAGGACCCGCTCCCGCCTTCGCGGACGAAAGCAGGCAGCGTCAGCAGCCTCCCCGCATACGGCTCCGCCTCGGCGGCGCTAACCGCCCGTCCCGACTTCGGGCTTACCGCGACCAGATCGTCGTTCGATCCGGTCACTGCGCATCGGTCGAGATCGAGGCCGAAGCCAAGCTCCGCCAGCAACAGCAGCTCGTAGCGGACCAACGCGGCTCCCCAGCCGCTCGCCGATGGCGCGGCTTCGATGGCGTCGAGCAGGCCTTCGAGCGCCTCGTAAAGCCGGGGACAGGGTTGCCCCTCGGGCAAGGCGGTGGCGGTGAGCACGCAGGCCCATTCGATTGCCGCCGCGGGAAGCGGCTCGGACAGCAGCGGAGCGCGGCTATGGACCAGCTCGACCGTGGCCTGGGGCAGCTGCGTTTCGGTGCGGGCGGCGAGCCGGGCCTGAGTCACATTCCCCGGGATGAGCACGGGACGCATTCGGCGGCCGCGAGCTCCCCGCACGTAGGCCGCCTGCAGCCCATGCTCGGGAGTCATCAGCCGGAC
>DASURT010000223.1:0-7284 GCA_036375515.1 Sphingomicrobium sp. | reverse complement strand
CCCGGAGTCACCCTTTACGGCCCCGAAGACAGCGCCGGGATCGTCAGCTTCAACGTCGACGGGGTGCACGCGCACGACACCGCCACCATATTGGACGATGCGGGCGTCGCCGTCCGTGCCGGCCATCATTGCGCGCAGCCGCTGATGCGCTGGCTTGGGCTGGAGGCGACGGCGCGGGCGAGCTTCGCGGCGCACAGCGACAGCTCGGACATCGAGGCGCTGATGCGCGGGATCGGCCAGGTGAAGCGGATTTTTCGGTCAGAGAGCGAATGACGTGAACGAGGAGCGCAGAATCGAGACGGAAGAGGTGGATTCGGTGGCCCCGCCGCCGCGCGCCCGCGTCACTCCCGGGCTCGAGCGCAAGCGCGACTATTTGGCGGGCTTCCTCGCGGGGGAGGCACCGGAGCCGAAGGGCGGCCCCGGAAGCGACCTCCAGGCCGAAGTCGTCGAGGCGCTGAAGTCGATCTACGACCCCGAGATCCCGGTCGATATCTACGAGCTCGGCCTGATCTACGACGTCGACATCTCCGAGGACGGCGACGCGGCGATCACCATGACGCTGACGACGCCGCACTGCCCGGTCGCCGAATCGATGCCGAGCGAGGTCGAGCTGCGGGTGATGTCGGTGCCGGGGATCCGCGACGCCGTCGTGAACCTCGTCTGGGATCCCCCGTGGGACCCGTCGAAGATGAGCGACGAGGCGCGCCTCGAATTGGGAATGCTGTGAATAAGGAATCGAAACTGCGCGCGCGGCCCGCCGCGATCACGCTGACCTCGACGGCGCAGGATCGGATCGCCGAGTTGATGAGCCGCGCGCCCGAAGGCGCGATCGGGGTCAAGTTGTCGACCCCGCGCCGCGGCTGTTCGGGCCTCGCCTACTCCGTCGATTATGTGACGGAGGAGAATCCGCTCGACGAGAAGATCGAGACTCCGGCCGGGCCCTTCTACGTCGACAGCTCCTCCGTGCTGTATCTGATCGGATCGGTGATGGACTGGCGCGAAGACGATTTCGCCGCCGGCTTCGTGTTCGACAATCCCAACGCGACCGGCTCCTGCGGCTGCGGCGAGAGCTTCACGGTTTAGCTCGTCCACTCAAATGTGGTAAGCGACTCGCACGTCATTGCCGAAAGGGGAACCGGCATGTCACGCGCTCTCGGCCTTCTATTCGCGATTGTCTGCTACGCGATCTTCTTCGCGACCTTTCTTTATCTGATCGCCTTCGTCGGGAATTTTCCGTTCGTTCCGTTGACGGTCGACAATGGACCCAGTGCGCCGGTTGCGACTGCGGTGATCATCGACATCGCGCTGATCGCGCTTTTCGGAGTCCAGCATAGCGTCATGGCTCGGCCGGGTTTCAAGCGCTGGTGGACGCGGGTGATCCCGCCGTCGGCCGAACGCAGCGTCTTTGTGCTGATGGCGAGCGCCGCCCTGATCGTGCTGATGACGCTGTGGCGGCCGATCGACGCAATCGTCTGGAACGTGACCTCTCCGCTCCTTTATGACCTGATCTGGGTCATCTTCTGGGCGGGATGGGCGACGGTCCTCCTCAGCACCTTCCTGATCAACCATTTCGAGCTGTTCGGGCTTCAGCAGGCCTGGTTCCACATGCGCACTCGCCAGGAGCAGACTCCGGTGTTGCGCGAGCCGTTCCTGTACCGGTTCGTTCGCCATCCGATGATGCTCGGATTCTTTTTGGCTTTCTGGGCGATCCCAACCATGACGGCGGGGCACCTGTTGCTCGCGGCCGGAATGTCGGCCTACATCCTGATCGCGCTCCAATATGAAGAGCGCGACCTGGTCGGGACTTTCGGCGCCGATTACGAAGGATACCGACGGCGCGTCGGGATGCTGGTGCCGAGGCTCAGAAGCCGAGCGTGAAGCGGATCGCGGCGCCCATGTCGTCGTCGGCGCCGGCGATGTGTCCCGGCTGGCGGCGATAGAACAGGTTCCCGCCGAACCACGCGTTCCCGCCGAGCAGGCGCGACCCGTAGCTGAGCTCACCGTCGAGCTCGCGGCCGCTTGGGCTGAGCGAGAGCCTGGTCAGGGCGCTGGTCGCGGTTTCGGTCGCATAGTCGTAGCCGGTCGGAAGCCACGCTGCGAACCCGCCGCGCTCGATCCGAAGCGGCTGCGCGATTCGGAAGCCGAGCCGGTCGCCGGACCCGAGCACGCCAGTCTTGGCGAGGTCGAACCCGTAGGCGCCCGTCCGGAACCTGCCGGCGGCGAAATCGGTCCAGCCGCGCCGGGCGCTGAGGCCCGCGCTCCAGCCGTTGCCGAACTGGCGTCGCGCCTCGAGATCGACGAACATCGTCGTCGACCCGCCTCCGCCAAGCGCGGCGCCCATCCGCCCGCCGAGCAGGGTCTGCTTCTCCTCGAGCCGGCTGACGCCCGCCGACAGCCAGCTGCCGCCGAAGCTGCGGTCGACCGCGACGCTGGTCCAGCGATAGGGCGAGCCGGTCGCACTGGTCCGGAGTTCCTGCCAGACGTTGCCGGTCTCTCCGGAGACGGTCACCCCGGTTTTGCCGAACTGGCGCCGGACCGCCACGCTTCCATTGCGCGTGGCGAGGAAGCCCGGCTCCCCCGCGACGTCCCTGGCGATCATGAACGCGGCGGAGTCGACCCCGCTCAGGCGCCGTTCCATTGCCTTCGCACCCTCCGCGAAGCCGAATGCGATGGCGGTCTTGTCGTCGAGGCGCGCGATCGCCGAGCCCGCGATCAGGCGCGACCGGCGGGCGTCGTCCGGGCCGATTCCCAGCCGCTCGAGCGCGAAGCCGCCCGGCAAGTCGTGCCGTTCGCGAACCGTCATCGCGACGCTGACCGGTCCGGCCGCGGCCGAGCCTGACCTGAAACCGGTCTGGATGGCGCGCGAGAGCGGATGGTCCTGATTCGCGTGCCGCAGCGTGGCGGCGAGGTTGAGGACATATGCCCGGCTGTAGCCATCGAGGATGATGGCGCCGAGCGCCCGACCGTGGGTCGCGTCGCCGGCCGCCGCCGGCAGATCGCCGTTGTCGCTCGTGCTGACCGCGGTCTGACTGCTGGCGAGGCTGGTCGCGCCGATGGGCTGCATCGCCGTGGCAATGTTGAGGCGACCTCGGCCGTAGATCGAATCCACGCCGGGAGCGCCGAGGTCGTCCGCGCTGGTGAACAGGATTTGCGCGATCTGCGCACCCGTCAGGTTCGGGAATGCCTGCGCCAGCAGGGCAACCGCGCCGCTGATCGTCGGCGCCGAAAAGCTGGTGCCCGACCACAGGAACTGCGTCCCTTCATTGTCTGGCGCCCGGTCGTCGAGGCCCCGCGCCGCCAGATAGGATTGCGCGCCCGTTCCGGCGCGGTTGGAGAAGGTCGAGATCTGGCTGACGTCGACGCCCGAGCCGGTGTCGATGCCGACCGAACCCGCGATGATGACCATCCCTGGAAAATTCTGCGCCGGCGACAGCGCGAACGGGTCGGGGTTGTTCCCCTGCGGCGTTTCGCCGTCGTTGCCCGCCGAAATCACCAGGATGATTCCCGAGTTCACCGCGGCTTGCATCGAGTTGAGCAGCTGAAACCCGGGGACCGAACCTCCGAGCGACAGATTGATCACACGGGCGCCGGCCATTCGCGCGGCGTCGATTCCGGCGGCGATGGCACCGTCACCGAAGGAGCAGCCGCCGTCCGGCGATGTATCGGCGCAGCTCCCCGGGCTGTCGGCGCGCATGCTCACGATGGTCGCATCGAAGGCGACGCCCAGGGTGTTCGACCCATTGCGAGCGGCCGCAGCGACGGCGCTGACCGCGGTGCCGTGACCGTCTTCGTCGCTCACTCCGCGATTGCCGGCGACGTCGCCGCTCGCCGGGTCGATGCGCCCGATGAACTCGCTCAGGCTCGGATTGATGCCGCTGTCGACGATGCCGATCTTGATGCCCTGGCCGGTCGCCCCGGCGTTGTACGCGGCGATCGCGTTCGCATCGACCGCGTATCCCGAAGCCCGGTATTCGGCGGTATCGAAGTTCACGCCCGGAGTCGGAGTCGGTGTCGGAGTCGGCGTGGGAGTTGGAGTCGGAGTCGGAGTCGGGCTTGGGGTCGGAGTGGGCGTCGGCCGGGGACGCGCGCCACCGCCTCCGCCGCCGCACGCGGTCAGGGCCAGCGCCAGCACGACGGCGCAGCCGGTCGTTCCCAGAAAGCGCCTCTCGATCATCATCCCCGCTCCACTCAAGCCGCTGAAATATAACGGCTTCCCCGTAATATGATATGGTTTACAAAAGCTTTCATTTTGCTGAAGGCGACAAAATCATCTAGGCCCCCGCCCGCCCGATGGACCCGCGTTTCTCCCATATCCGCGACTGGATTTTCGATCTCGACAATTGCCTGTACCCGGCTTCGACCGGCCTGTTCTCGCTCATCGATGAGCGGATGACCGCTTATATCGAACGGCTGCTCGGTTGTGACCCGCAAGAAGCCAAACGGGTCCAGAAAGCGCATTTCCACGAGCACGGCACGACTTTGGCCGGCCTCATGAAGGAGCACGGAATCGATCCCCACGATTTCCTGGAGGACGTGCACGCGATCCCGCTCGAGCGGGTGCAATGCGATGAGCGACTCGCCGCTGCGCTCGGGCGAATGCCGGGCCGCAAACTGGTCTTCACCAACGGCGACGCCCCCTATGCCCGGCGGGTCCTCGAGGCGATCGGGGTGCAGGCCCATTTCGACGAATTGCACGACATCCATGCCAGCAACTACCGGCCCAAGCCCGACCCGCACGGCTACGACCTGCTCTGCGAGCGGTTCGGGATCGAGCCGAACCACGCGCTTCTGGTCGACGACATGGCGCAGAACCTTGCGCCGGCGAAAAGACTCGGGATGACGACGATATGGGTCGACAACGGGTCGGAGCGGGGCAGCCATGCCTACGACGAGCGCATCGTCGATTACCGGATCACCGACGTCGCGGACTGGCTCGAATCGATTTTGGGGGCAACGAATGATTGAAGATCTCGAGCCGGTGGTCGACCAGGCCTGGCTGAGGCGCGAAACGATCGGTCCGGACACCAGGGGCGAAGTCCGGCAGGCGGTCGATGCGGCCATCGCCGCGCTCGATCGGGGTGAAGCGCGAGTCGCCGAAAGCCAAGGCGGCGAATGGGTCGTCCGTCAATGGCTCAAGAAGGCGGTCCTCCTCTCCTTCCGCCTGAACCCGATGGAGGCGATCTCCGGCGGTCCCGGAGCCGCGCACTGGTGGGACAAGGTGCCGTCCAAGTTCGCCGGCTGGGGCGAGAAGGAGTTCGAATCCGCGGCGTTTCGAGCCGTCCCGGGCGCGATCGTCCGCCGCGGCGCCTTTATCGCTCCGGGCGCCGTGCTGATGCCGAGCTTCGTCAACATCGGCGCGTATGTCGGAGAGGGCACGATGATCGATACCTGGGCAACGGTCGGAAGCTGCGCGCAGATCGGGCGCAATGTGCACATTTCGGGCGGCGCCGGGATCGGCGGAGTGCTCGAGCCGCTCCAGGCCGGGCCGGTGATCGTCGAGGACGATTGCTTCATCGGCGCACGATCGGAAGTGGCGGAGGGCGTGATCGTCGAGCGCGGATCGGTCCTCTCCATGGGCGTGTTCCTTGGCGCCTCGACCAGGATCGTCGACCGCGGGTCGGGCGAAGTGCACTACGGCCGGGTGCCGGCTTATTCGGTGGTCGTGCCCGGTGCGCTGCCCGGAAAAGACGGCGGAGTGTCGCTGGCTTGCGCGGTGATCGTGAAACGCGTCGACGAGCGCACGCGTTCGAAGACCAGCATCAACGAGTTGCTCAGGGATTAACGTCATTGCGACCCCGGACTTGATCCGGGGGAAGCAATCCAGCCCTTTTTGGATTGCCACGTCGCCTTCGGCTCTTCGCAATGACATCCTCCTAATAAGCTCAGCTTATTGCGCCGCGGCGGGCATTTGTTGGCGGCCGGGCCCGCCATTCCGGTACGATTCCTCGCATGAAACCGGCCGAGCCTTCCGAGTTCGAACGCAATTGCGCGGACGCCCAGGGCGCGCCCGACGTTTACGGCATCCCGATGATCCGGACCGTCATGGACAAGAACGACTGGGCGATCCTGCTGGTGCTCGCGGTCATCTGGGGCGGCGCTTTTCTGTTCATCGGGGTAGCGGTGCGCCACGTCGATCCGCTCACTTATGTGTGGCTGCGCCTGACGATCGCCGCGGTCGCCATGTGGCTTTTCCTCAAGGTCAGGGGCGAGCGAATCGCCCTGCCCCGGAGCGTCTGGGGCTCGATTTTCCTGCTCGCCCTGCTCAACAACGCCTTGCCCTTCACCCTGTTCGGCTGGGGACAGACCCATATCGCGAGCGGTCTGGCGTCGATCCTGAACGCCACCACCCCGATCTGGGGCGTGGTCGTCGCGCATGTGCTTACCCATGACGAGCGAATGACCCCGCGCAAGGTCGCCGGTGTCCTGCTCGGCTTTGGCGGGGTCGCGACGATGATCGGGCCGACGCTGCTGTCGAATATCGGCACCGATGCGCTTGCCCAGCTCGCCTGCGTCGCGGCGTCGTTCAGCTATGCGCTGGCGGCGGTCTGGGCGCGGCGGTTCAAGCGCATGGGATTGTCGCCGATGGCGGTGACCACCGGCCAGCTGACGGCGGGAGCGCTGGTGATGTTGCCGGTCGCGCTCATCGTCGATCAGCCGTGGCAGAATGCGCTGCCTCCGCTCGGCGCCTGGGGCGCGATCATAGCGCTCGCTTTGTTCTGCACCGCCTTCGGCTACGTCCTCTACTTCCGGCTGATCGATTCGGCGGGCGCGACCAATGCCTTGCTCGTGACCTTGCTCGTGCCGCCCGTGGCGATCCTGCTCGGCGCCCTGTTCCTGGGCGAAAGCCTCGCTCCGCAGGATTTCGCCGGTCTTGCCCTCATCGCCCTGGGCCTCGCCGCGATCGACGGGCGTCTGCTCAGGGTTTTGCCGGCACTCCGGCCTCAGACAATAGCTTAGCGGCCTCCGGGCCGGTCCAGTCGAGGTCGCCGACGTAGCGCCAGACCTCGCGGCCCTTCGCATCGTAGAGGATCGACGTCGGAAGGACGGTATCCGGTCCCAGCCACCCCGAAAGGCTCATCTTCGGATCGTGGTATGCCCCGAGGTCCCCCACCTTGAGCCTGGCGAGGAATGCCTCGACCGACGGCTGCGGACCCATGTCCTGGCTGACGGCGATCACTCCGAGCGAACCGTCCTTCGCGTGGGATTGCGACAAGCGATCGAGCGTCGGCAGCTCCTTGACGCACGGCGCGCACCAGGTCGCCCACAGGTTGACGAGCACCGGCA
>DASURT010000222.1:0-2462 GCA_036375515.1 Sphingomicrobium sp. | reverse complement strand
GAAAGGGGCGGCCGTCCTCGTCCACACCGGCTGGGACCGGCATTGGCGGACCGACCGCTACGGCATCGAGCACCCCTTCCTGACCGCCGACGCCGCCGGCTGGCTGGTCGAGAACGGCGCTGCGCTGGTCGGAATCGACAGTTGCAACATCGACAACATGCATGTTCGCGCCCGGCCGGTTCACACCAGGCTGCTCGGCGCGAACATCCCGATCTGCGAGCATATGACCGGCCTCGGCCAGCTTCCCGACGAGGGCTTCCGCTTCTCGGCCGTGCCGCCGAAAGTGCGCGGGATGGGGACTTTCCCGGTGCGCGCCTACGCGGTGCTGGGCTGAGCGAGCGAAGGCTTCAGCCAATCCGGGATGATCGCATTGTCGGGGATGGAGTCGACGCGCGCGTGAACCACCGAGCGGTCCACTTGCGGATATTCCGCGCGCGAGCGGTCGCCCCCTCCACCCATCACGACGAACAGCCGGCGATTGACCTTAGCCCGCCAGTTCATCCGCGCCGTATTCTCCTGGCCGACGAAGCAACCCTTGGTGAAGCTGACGCCGCTCAATTCGATGGCGTTGCATTCGAGCCAGAGGACGTCGCCGAGCTCGACACGGCCTTCGGTGACGCCCAGGCGCAGGCGATGTTCGAGCCAGGCGTTCGCAGGCTCGTCGGCCGGACCGAGCCAACGCCGGCCGAGCGCCGCGAGGCGTGGGTCGGGAACGCCGTCGCTGCCGTCCTTCGACCAGTGCACCGCGAAATTGCCGTCTCGCTCGATCGTGATCGGCTTGCGCAACCGGTAGATGCCGAGCCGCTTGATGAGGTCGTCGGCCGCGGCGGCTTCGCAGTCGAGAAGGAGATCGCCGCCATCGTCCCAGACGAGGAAATCGAACAGGCACTTGCCCTGCGGGGTCAGCATCCCGGCCCAGACCGGGAGCTCGGCCGCGACGTCGTTGGTGACCAGGCCCTGGAGGAAGCCGCGTACGTCCTCGCCGGAGAGGCGAATGACGGCGCGATCGGTCAGGGTGGTGGCAGCCATGGCCCTTAGCTAAGGAGCCCACGTGGCATTGCAAACGCTAACGATCCGCCGGCCCGACGACTGGCACGTGCATTTGCGCGACGGCGAGATGCTGAAGGCCGTTGCGCCTTGCACCGCGAGGCAGTTCGCGCGGGCGATCGTGATGCCCAACCTCGTTCCACCGATCACGACGGTTGAAGCAGCCTCTGCCTATCGCGACCGCATCGCCGCCGCGGCGGGACCCGGCTTCACCCCGCTGATGACCTGTTATCTCACCGACAATTCGAGCCCCGACGAGATCGCGCGCGGCTTCGAGGAGGGCGTGTGGATCGCCGCCAAGCTCTATCCGGCGGGCGCGACGACCAATTCCGCTTCGGGCGTCACCGACATCCGGAAAATCTATCCGGCGCTCGAGCGGATGGAGCGGATCGGCATGGTGCTGTGCGTCCACGGCGAAGTGACCGACCCCGATGTCGACGTGTTCGATCGTGAGGCGACGTTCATCGAACGCGTGCTGAGACGGCTGGTCAGTGAATTTCCGAATCTGAAGATCGTGTTCGAGCACATCACGACCGAGGAAGCCGTCGAGTTCGTTCGGCGCAGCACGACGGTGGCGGCAACGATCACCCCGCAGCATCTGATCATCAGCCGGAATGCGCTCTTCGCCGGCGGGCTTCGGCCTCACGCTTACTGCCTGCCCGTCGCCAAGCGCGAAAAGCACCGGCTCGCGGTGCGCAAGGCAGCGACTTCCGGTGCCGGAAATATCTTCCTCGGCACGGACAGCGCGCCGCACACGCGCGAGGCCAAGGAATCCGCTTGTGGCTGCGCCGGAATCTTCAACGCTCCGTTCGCGCTCGAAAGCTATGCGACGGTGTTCGAAGAGGATGGGATGCTGGACAAGCTGGAGGCATTCGCGTCGATCAACGGTCCTCGCTTCTACGGCCTGCCGCTCAATGAAGGCACCGTCACGCTGGAGAAAGCCGACGTCACCGTGCCGGACGAAATCGACGGCATCGTGCCTTTCCACGCCGGCGAGACTCTGCGCTGGCGCTTCGCCGGTAATGGGTTTGGACCCTAGAGGGCGACCGGTTCGACCTCGCGCCGGCGCCCGGTGAGGAGGCAGTCGGCGACGAGACGCAAAGGCGCGACATCGACATCGCTTCGGCGTTCGTCGATGAGGTCGACGAACTCGCGATAGATGTCGGGATATTCGCCCGCGCCTTCCTCGGGGCGAGGCTCGCCGTTGACCAACAGCTCCGCCCCGCCCTGCTCGAGCCGGATCTCCAGCCCGTCCGTGGTGCGCACCGCGATCGTCCACTCCTCGCCCGCGCTCCGCCGCCAGTCGATGCTCGCCGTCAGCGGGCCGTCCGCCTCGGGGCTGAAGAAGGTCGCCTCGACGGCAATCGGAGTCTCCGCATTCCCGGGCACGCTAAGCTCCGCCTCACGGACGAACA
>DASURT010000221.1:0-3792 GCA_036375515.1 Sphingomicrobium sp. | reverse complement strand
GGCGATTGGTGAGGCCCTCGGTCAGCGGATAGACCGGCTCGCGGATCGCGGGCTCGGGCCCCTTCCCCGGCCGGGTCACCTCCGGGTGGACGATCTGCCATTCGTCGCCATAAGCTTCGAGCTTGCCGGAGACGGTGCGTGTCTCGCCCTTCGGCAGGCTTCGCTTCGCCCAGCCGGGATTGTTGAAATAGACGAGGCTGATCGTGTTCCCGTCACCGTCGGTTGCGAACACGCGCAACGGGCCGCGGCCGGATCGGCCTTCGCGAGTGTCGAACGGGGTCAGCTCCAGGATGACGGTGCGGCCGAGCAGCGCCGCGCTGGCGGCAGGAGCGCGAATGCGTTCGATCGTGCCCGTCGGCAAATGATAGAGCATATCGATCGCGCGCGTGAGATCGAGGCGCTTCAGCATCTTGGCGACCTGGGGGCCCACGCCCTTCAGCACCTCGACCTCGGCGAACAGCGAATTGAGGATGTCGGGCCGCATCAGGCCGACAAGTTGCAACGGTGACGCCACCTGCACAAGCGGCGGAAACGGATTGCTAGTCGTTGAGCAACATGGTTCGAAATGTTAGGCAGATGCCCTCGCCAGCTATGGGGGCTGCTATGGCGAAGGCCGGTCTTATCGCTTCTACGTTCTTGATTCTCGCGTCGTCCGCGGCGTCGCATCCGCAACCGCGGTCATCGGAACCGACACTCGACCAGGTCCGCGCCGCAACCGAGCGTTTCCGGGACGTGAAGGTTGCGCTTGCCGAGGGCTATGTTCGCGACCCGATGGACATCTGCGACACGGCGCCGATGATGGGCAAGCCCGCCAAGCTGGGCGCGATGGGTGTCCATTATTTCCGCCCCGACCTGCTCGGAATCAGCGCACCGCCCAATCCTCGGGTCGACGGCAACGGCACCCACACCGACTTCCTGAAGCCGGGCATCCTGATCTACGAACCGCAGGCCGACGGCTCGCTGAAGCTCGTCGCGGTCGAAAATCTCGTCTTCCAGAAGTCGTGGCATGCGGCGGGCCATAAGGGGCCGCCAGCCTTCCACGGGGTCCAATACGACGACATGAAGGACAATCCGGCGACCAAGATCGACGAAGCGCACATGTTCATGCCGCATTACGATCGGCATGTATGGCTGTACCGCAAGAACCCGAACGGCATGTTCGCGCAGTTCAACCCGAATGTCAGCTGCGCCGCGCACAAGCCCGTTGCCGCGACCGAAGCGAGTGCGCACGCGAAGTAGGGACTGCGGCCTTTCCCAACCGCCCGCCCTCTCCTAAATGGGCGGCCATGCCTTCCGACGCGGAATTGAAACGCCTCCACTGGCGCGCGCATCATCGCGGCACGCGCGAGGCCGACATGCTGATCGGCGGCTTCTTCGACGCGCATCACGCATCGTGGAGCGCGTATGAGCGCAGGCTGTTCGCGTCGATGCTCGACGAACAGGACGTCGACATCATGGCCTGGGCGCACGGAACCGCTCAGGTTCCGGCGCGCTTCGAAGGACCCATGATCGAGGCGCTGAAGAAGCTCGATTACATTCGGATCGCAAGATGAGCAGCATGGACCTTGGGCCGCTGCAGCACGTGCTTCGCGCCGAGCAACCCATGACGCTCGCCCGAGTGCCGGCGGGATTCCTGCCGTGGCTGGCGGCCGACCTCGCGCGCGCCGCGCGCGCCGGAACGGGCGGTCGAGCGGTGCTCATCGCGGCCGACGAGGCGGCGATGCGCGCGCTCGCCGACACGGTCCCGGTCTTCGCGCCCGAGGTCGAGGTGCTGACCCTCCCCGCCTGGGACTGTCTCCCCTACGATCGCGCGTCGCCGGCCTTGCGGGTCATGGCGGAACGGCTGGCCGCGCTGAACGCGCTCCAGGTCAAGAGCGACAAGCCGCAGCTGCTGGTAACCACGGCAAGCGCCGCGAGTCAGCGCATCCTCACCCCGTTCCGGATCCGCCAGCTTACGCGCCGGATCGCACAGGGCGAGCGGATCGATCGCGAGGCGCTGGTCGGGCAATTGAACGCGCTCGGCTACCAGCGGACGGACACCGTCGCCGAGCATGGCGAATATGCGGTGCGCGGATCGCTGATCGACCTGTTCCCCGCCGGCGAGGAACAGGCGCTTCGCCTCGATTTCTTCGGCGACGAGATCGAGAGCCTGCGCCGCTTCGACCCGGCCGACCAGCGCTCGACCGACAAGGCCAGGGCCTTCACGCTCATGCCCGCCTCGGAGGCGCTGCTCGACGAGGAGACGGTTCGGCGCTTCCGCTCGCGATACCGCGAGGCGTTCGGAGCGACCGCGACCCAGGACCCGCTCTACCAGGCGCTCTCCAGCGGCCGCCGGATGGCGGGGATGGAGCATTGGCTGCCCCTGCTCGAGGAGCGGCTCGACACGCTGTACGACCATCTCGGCGAGCAGGACCTCATCCTGCGCGATTCCAACGCCGGCCAGGCGCTCGACGCGCGCGGCGAGGCGATCGAAGACTACTACCAGAACCGCCTCCGCGCGATGGAAGCCGAGCCCGGCAATTACCGGCCGCTCGAACCGGCAGCGCTCTATCTGACGAAAAGCGAGTGGGACGGCTTCCTTGCGGATCGTCCGATCCATCTCGCCTCCCCATTCCCCGAGCCGGAATCCGAGCGGACGATCGACTTTGGAGTCGAACCGGCACGCGATTTCACACCCGAGCGCACCCGGCAGGTCAATGTCTATGAGGCGGTTGCCGCCCATGTGAGCGAGCTTCGCCGCGGCGGGCGCAAGGTCGTGCTGGCGAGCTACACCGCCGGCGCGCGCGAACGCCTGTTGGGCCTGCTGGAAGAGAACGGCCTCAAGTCGAGCAAGTTCGTCGATCGCTGGCAGGACGCGCTTGGTTCGAAGACCCAACCCGCGCTGATGGTCCTGCCGCTCGACCACGGCTTCACCACGCCGGATGTCGCAGTGCTCACCGAACAGGACATGCTCGGCGACCGCCTCGTACGCCGGCGGAAAAGGCGCAAGGCGGCCGACGCCTTTCTCCAGGAGTTGGCGACGCTCTCGCCGGGAGATCTCGTGGTCCACGCCGACCATGGCATCGGCCGCTACGAGGGACTCACGCAGATCAAGGTTGCCGGCGCGCCGCACGATTGCGTCGCGCTCGAATATGCCGGCGGCAACAAGCTCTATTTGCCGGTCGAGAATATCGAGCTGCTCTCTCGCTATGGAAACGAGAGTGAAGGCGTGATGCTCGATCGCCTCGGCGGCGAAGCCTGGCAGCGGCGCAAGGCGCGGATGAAGGAGCGGATCCGCGAGATCGCCGGCGAGCTGATCAAGACCGCCGCGATCCGTGCGACCCGGCCCGCTCCTGTCGCCGAGCCCGACAGCGCCTTCCCGCAATTCGTGGACCGTTTTCCCTATGAGGAAACCGACGACCAGGACCGCGCGATCGAGGATGTGCTGAAAGATCTCGAGGCCGGCACGCCGATGGACCGATTGGTGTGCGGCGATGTCGGCTTCGGCAAGACCGAGGTCGCGCTGCGCGCGGCGTTCGTCATGGCGATGTCGGGCCAGCAGGTCGCGCTGGTCTGCCCGACGACTTTGCTCGCCCGCCAGCATTACGGGAATTTCGTCGAGCGCCTTCAGGGCTTCCCGATCAACGTCGGGCGGCTGTCGCGACTGGTGCCCGCGGCCGAGGCGAAGAAGACCCGCGAGGGCGTCGCCGACGGTACGGTCGACATCGTCATCGGCACCCACGCCCTTCTCGCGAAAGGCATCGGTTTCAAGCGTTTGGGCCTGGTGATCGTCGACGAGGAGCAGCATTTCGG
>DASURT010000220.1:0-3925 GCA_036375515.1 Sphingomicrobium sp. | reverse complement strand
GTGTCGTCGCGCTCGGGGGAGGTGCTGACCAGCGCCACCGGACAGCGGATCAGTTCTTCGATGCGGCGGACATATTTGATCGCGCGCGCCGGGAGATCCGCCCAGCTGCGCGCGCCGCTGGTCGAGCCTTCCCAGCCCTTGATCGCCTCGAAGATCGGCTCGACCCGCATCTGGTCGGCCGCGTGCGCGGGCAGGTAATCGAGCTTCTTCCCGTCGAGCTTGTAGCCGGTGCACACCTTCACACTCTCGAACCCGTCGAGCACGTCGAGCTTGGTGAGCGCGATGCCGGTGATTCCGCCGACCGCGACCGCCTGACGCACCAGAATGGCGTCGAACCAGCCGCAGCGGCGCTTGCGGCCCGTGACCGTCCCGAACTCCCGGCCGCGCTCGCCGAGAGTCTGCCCGTCCGCATTGTCCTGCTCGGTCGGGAAGGGACCTGAGCCGACGCGGGTCGTGTAGGCCTTGGTGATTCCGAGCACGAAGCCGGCCGCGGCCGGACCGGTGCCGCTGCCGGAGGCGATGGTGCCCGCGACCGTGTTCGACGAGGTGACGAACGGATAGGTGCCGTGGTCGACGTCGAGCAGGACTCCCTGCGCGCCTTCGAACAGGATGCGCTTGCCCTTGCGCCGCGCCCTGTCGAGGTCGCGCCAGACCGGCCGGGCGAACGGCAGCACAAAATCGGCGATCTCGGCGAGATCGGCCTTCAGCCGCGCGCGGTCGACCGGCGGCTCGCCGAAGCCCGCCCGGAGCGCGTCGTGATGGGCGCACAAGCGGTCGAGCAGCGGTCCCAGATCGTCGAGATTGGCAAGGTCGCAGACGCGGATGGCGCGGCGGCCGACCTTGTCTTCGTAAGCAGGGCCGATGCCGCGCCGGGTCGTGCCGATCTTGCCCGCGCCCGATGCGTCCTCGCGCAGCGCGTCGAGATCGCGGTGGATGGGCAGGATCAGCGGGCAATTGTCGGCGACCATCAGCAGGTCGGGAGTGACCTTGACCCCCTGTTCGCGGATCCGCTCAACCTCGGCCTTCAGCGCCCACGGGTCGAGCACGACGCCATTGCCGATCAGCGACGGTGTGCCGGTGACGATGCCGGATGGAAGCAGCGAGAGCTTGTAGGTCGTGCCTTCGACGACGAGCGTGTGGCCGGCGTTGTGACCGCCCTGGAAGCGCACGACCATGTCGGCGCGGCTGGCCAGCCAGTCGACGATCTTGCCCTTGCCTTCGTCACCCCATTGGGCGCCGATGACCGTGACGTTTCCCAAAGCGAATCCCCGTTGTTGGCGGCACGCGCGCTCCTAGGGGGTGGCGGGCGGAGCGTCCAGCCGGTGGGCGGCGATCTACGCCGACCCCGCGAGTGCCTCGGCGCAACCCGAGCGCAGATTTTCCAATCTCGTCAATGACGCATCGTCGACCGTCGAAACGCTGAGCGCGTCGGCCACGGCCGAAAGCGTCTGGATTGCAATATCGAGGTGCTGCAGTCTGGCCGAATGGCGCAAAAGCACATTCTGGTCGCTCGCCAGATCGTCTCCAAGACTTTGGATCAGGGTCAGGACGCGCTGAATATCCATGGCGAGTGTGGCTGGTCCGGCGAAGTTTTCAGCGACCGCTGGCGGAATTGGTCGCTGCGGGAGGGGAACAGCGCCCAGCTTTAGAAGGCGCACGGTATCGTCAACGCGGTTCTGTTCGCTGTTTCGGACCGCCGCGAGCCAGTCGGGCACGGAAACGATCGACGAAAATCGCAAGCCGCAGCGGCTTCCTCCGGACCAGGCAACCACCGCTGGAGCAACGAGGCTGCCGCGGATCAGCCTGACGGCAATCGACGGCCCGGGAACGGCCGCCGCTTCAACCAGCGCGCCCGTGGCGGACATGTTGCGGACCTTTACGGGCGCCGAAAAACCCGGCCCCTGAAGAACGGCCGCCAGGAACATGTTGCTCCGCTGGGCGGCGCGCGCCTCGGGCGCCCGTTCAGGGTCAATCGTGTCCACTTTTTCCAGTCCCTCGGCCGAGGACCATCCATATGGGTTCGGAGCTTGCAGCATGGCTAATTTCCTCACCGATCCGGAGAGATTGCTGCCGCCTCCTATCAAAAACTCAGCGGCACGACCTCGCGGACACCGGGGAGCCGGCGAAGCTGCTGCGCGACGTCCGGCGTGATCGGATCATCGACCGCGACCAGGGCGACGGCTTCGCCGGCTTCCTGCCTTCGGCCGAGGTTGAAGGTGGCGATGTTGATTCCGCTTTCCCCGAGGCTGGTGCCGAGGGCGCCGATGAAGCCGGGCGCGTCGGTGTTGACGATGTAGATCATCTGGCCGGCCAGCTCGGCCTCCACGCCGATGCCGAAGATCGAGACCAGCCGCGGCGCGCGGTTGCCGAACAAGGTGCCTTCGACCCGCCTGGGGCCGTGTTCGGTCCCGACCGTGACGGCGACCAGCGTGTGATAGTCTCCTTCCTGGCTGTTGCGGATTTCCCGCACCTCGAGCCCGCGCTCCTTCGCCAGATGCGGCGCATTGACCATGTTCACCGTGTCGGACCAGGTGCGCATCACGCCGGCGAGCACCGCGCCGCTGATCGGCTTGATGTTGAGCTCGGCGGCGGCACCCTCGACCTCGATGTCGATCGACCGGATTTCGGTGCCGGCGATCTGGCCGACGAGACGCCCGAGCTTTTCCGCGAGGGCCATGTAGGGGCGCAGGCGCGGCGCTTCCTCGGCCGAGAGCGACGGCACGTTCACGGCATTGGTTATTCCGCCCAGCAACAGGAAGTCGCTCATCTGCTCGGCCACCTGGATCGCGACATTGACCTGCGCTTCCGTGGTCGAGGCGCCGAGGTGCGGCGTGCAAATGAGACCGCGCGTGCCGAACAGCGGGCTTTCCTTCGCGGGTTCGACCGCGAACACATCGAGCGCCGCACCGGCGACGTGACCGCCTTCCAGCGCGTCCTTGAGTGCCGGTTCGTCAATGAGGCCCCCGCGTGCGCAATTGACGATGCGCACGCCGGGCTTGGTCTTCGCCAGCGCGTCGCGGCTCAGGATTCCGCGGGTCTGGTCGGTCAGCGGCGTGTGCAGGGTGATGAAGTCGGCGCGGACAAGGAGGTCGTCTAGCTCGACTTTCTCCACACCCAGCTCGACCGCCCGCTCCGGCGAGAGGAAGGGGTCGTAGGCAACGACCTTCATCTTGAGGCCGTGCGCGCGGTCGGCGACGATCGAGCCGATATTGCCGCAGCCGATCAGGCCGAGCGTCTTGCCGGCGAGCTCGACCCCCATGAAGCGGCTCTTCTCCCACTTGCCCGACTGGGTGGACTGGTCGGCCTGCGGGATTTCGCGGGCAAGGGCGAAGAGCATGGCGATGGCATGCTCGGCGGTGGTGATCGAATTGCCGAACGGCGTGTTCATGACCACGATCCCGCGCGACGAGGCGGCGGGGACGTCGATCGTATCGACGCCGATGCCCGCCCGTCCGATCACCTTCAGGCGTGGCAAAGCGGCGTCCATGACCGGCGCGGCGACTTTGGTCGAGCTGCGCACGGCGAGGCCGTCGTAACCGGCGATGATGCCTTCGAGCTCGTCGGGCGAGAGGCCGGGCCGCTCGTCGACCTCGATTCCACGTTCGCGGAAAATCGCGGCGGCCTTCGGGTCCATTTTGTCGGCGATGAGGACTTTGGGTGTGTCGGTCATTGTTCTCTTTCCTGATCCCTCCCCCCTTCAGCGGGGGAGGGAGGGAGCCGCCGTCAGGCGGCGGAAGGGAGAGGGGGAGCGGGAGAGCGGAATCTGGCCCCTCTCCCCGCTCGCGCTCGCGCGCGAGTCGACCCTCTCCCGCTAAAGGGGAGAGGGTTCAGTGGCTTCCCACGCCCAGTCGAGCCAGGGGCCAAGCGCCTCTATGTCGGCGGTGTCGACAGTCGCGCCGCACCAGATACGAAGGCCGGGCGGGGC
>DASURT010000219.1:0-14132 GCA_036375515.1 Sphingomicrobium sp. | reverse complement strand
TCACCCGGAAGTTCTTGTAATAATCGCTCACTTCCCGCCGCAGCAGGTCGATCCGGTGCCTGGCCCGTTCGAGGCGCTTGGTGGTGCGGACGATCCCGACATAGTTCCACATGAAGCGCCGGATCTCGCCCCAGGTCTGGGCAATGACGACTTCCTCGTCGCTGTCGGTGACTCGGCTCTCGTCCCAGGCGCGGACGGACGGGACTTCTGGCAGGCCGGCCCAATTGGCGACGATGTGCGTCGCCGCCGCCTCGCCGAACACGAGGCATTCGAGCAGGCTGTTCGACGCGAGCCGGTTGGCGCCGTGGAGGCCCGATTGGGTGACTTCCCCCGCCGCATACAGCCCTGGCGCGTCGGTCCGGCCGTCGAGGTCCACGACGACGCCTCCGCAGGTGTAATGCTGGGCGGGAACGACGGGGATCGGCTCCCGGGTGATGTCGATGCCGAGCCCGAGCAGCTTTTCGTAGATGGTCGGGAAATGCTCGCGGACGAAATCGGGTTCCCGGTGCGAGATGTCGAGGTGGACATAGTCGAGGCCGAGCCGTTTGATCTCATGGTCGATCGCCCGGGCGACGATGTCGCGCGGCGCCAGCTCGGCGCGGTCGTCGAAGCGCGGCATGAAACGCTCGCCGGTGGTCGGCAGCTTCAACTGGCCGCCTTCGCCGCGCACCGCCTCGGTGATCAGGAAGTTCTTGACCTCGAGGTGGTAGAGGCAGGTCGGGTGGAACTGCATGAATTCCATGTTGGAGACGCGGCAGCCGGCCCGCCAGGCCATGGCGATGCCGTCGCCGGTCGCTCCGCGCGGCGCGGTCGAATAGAGGTAGGCGCGGCCGGCGCCGCCGGTCGCGAGGATCGTCGCCCGGGCGGTCAGCGCCTCGACCCGCTTCTTCTTGCGGCTCCAGGCATAGAGGCCGTGCACCGCGCCGCTGGTGGAGAAGTCGGTCGCGTGTCGGCCGGTGATGAGGTCGATCGCGACCATGTCGGGAACGAGGGTGATGTTGGGGTGCCTGGCGGCGGCGGCTTCGAGCGCCTGGCTGATCGCGTGGCCGGTCGCGTCCGCGACGTGGACGATGCGGCGGTGGCTATGCCCGCCCTCGCGGGTCAGATGGAGCGCGCCGTTCTCGCTGGCGAAAGGCACGCCGAGTTCCATCAGGCGCCGGATCGCCCGGGGAGCGGCCTCGACGACATGCTCGACGACGCGCCGGTCGTTGAGGCCCGCGCCGGCGATCATCGTGTCGTTTACGTGCGCTTCGAAGCTGTCGCCTTCCTCGAGCACGGCCGCGATTCCGCCCTGGGCGCGGGCGCTCGCGCTGTCGTCGAGGGCACCCTTGGCGATCACCGCGACCTTGTGCGTTTCGGCAAGGTTGAGCGCCGCGGTGAGTCCCGCCGCGCCCGAACCGACGATGAGGACGTCGGCTTTCACCTGCAGCCCATCGTGGCAGGGAGGGGAGGCTCAGGCCGCCTCAGGTTCACTTTGCACCAGGCTCAGGAACACATCCTCGAGGTCGGGGTCGCGGGTCGAGACGTCGACGATGCCGAGGCCGCCGGCGGTGAGGGCGGTCAGCACCTGGCCCGCGTTGACCTTGTCCTTGCGGAAGGTGATCTCGAGCGTCCGCTCGTCGACCAGGGCGATATTCTCGAAGCAGGCATTGGTGGGGACGGTCGCGACGTCGCGGTCGAAGGTCACGACCACCGCCTTTTCCTGCGCCTTGGCCACAAGCTCGCGCGTCGGTTCATTGGCGATCACCCGGCCATGGTGGATGATCGCGATCCGATCGCACAATTCCTCGGCTTCCTCGAGATAATGAGTGGTGAGGACGATCGTCACGCCATGCGCGTGGAGCTGGCGCACATAGTCCCACAGCTGGCGGCGGAGCTCGACGTCGACTCCGGCCGTCGGCTCGTCGAGCACGAGGACCGGAGGCGAGTGGACCATCGCCTTGGCGACCAGTAGCCGGCGCTTCATGCCTCCCGACAGGGTGCGCGAATAGGCATGCGCCTTGTCGGTCAAATGCATCGCCGCGAGCAGCTCGTCGCTTCTCCGCTCGCCGGCCGGGATTCCGTACAGGCCGGCCTGGATCTCCAGCGTCTCGCGTGGCGTGAAGAAGGGATCGAAGATGATCTCCTGCGGGACGACGCCGATCGACCGCTTGGAGTTGCGCGGGCGCTCGTCGATGTCGAAGCCCCAGATGGCGACCTGCCCGCTCGTCTTCACCACCAGCCCGGCGAGGATGTTGATCAGGGTCGACTTGCCGGCGCCGTTGGGCCCCAGCAGGCCGAAGATTTGCCCGCGCGGGACGTCGAAGCTCACCTCGTTGAGCGCCCGCTTGCCGCCCGCGTACGTCTTGCTCAAGCGTTCGATCCGGATCGCGGGCTCGTTCATATCATCGCGGCGCATAGGAGCGGCTTGGCCGGGCGACAAGCGGAGCGGTTGAACCGGAGCGGGGCGGTTGCTACCTCGGGGCGATGCCGCCAATTCCGCCTCCCGAAGTGATCCGTGTGGAAACCGAGCGGGTCTATTGCGACGGTTCGGGCGAGGTCGATCCGGCGCTGGGCCATCCGCGGATCTATTTGCGCATGGATGCCGAGCTGGGGTTCGTCGAATGCGGCTATTGCGACCGGCGCTTCGTTCTCATCGGGGGGCCGGCGGACCAATCGGCCGCATGACGGGCCCCGATCCGCGGCGATTCCTCTATCGCAGCCTCGATCCCGAGGACGCGGCACGGCTCGCATCGAAGCATCTGTCGGCTCACGACGACGGCGAGCTCTACCTTCAGCACAGCACCAGCGAGGCGTTCGGGTTCGATGACGGACGGCTGAAGACCGCCGACTATCACACCACGTCGGGCTTCGGCCTTCGCGGAGTGACCGGCGAGATGACCGCCTTCGCCCATGCCAACGAGATCAGCGAGGCGGCGATCGAGCGCGCGGCGGCGACGCTGAGGCTGCTCGACCCCGCGAAGATCGCGCCCGCACTGCCACCGGCGCGCACCAACCAGGCGATGTACGGGGCGGACGATCCTCTTTCGCTGGTTCCGTTCGCAGAGAAGGTCGCCTTGTGCCAGCGGATCGATGCCGCTGCCCGGGCGCGCGATCCGCGGGTCATCCAGGTGAGCGTCGCGCTCGCCGCGAGCTGGAGCGTGATCGACATCGTCCGCGCCGACGGTTTCGTCGCCCATGACGTCCGACCTTTGGTGCGGCTCGGCGTCCAAATCGTCGCCGAGCAGAATGGGCGGCGGGAGACCGGCTATCACGGCCTCGGCGGCCGCTATCTCTACGGGAAGCTGTTCGACGAGCCGGAGTGGAGCCGGGCGATCGACATCGCGCTCGCCCAGGCGCTGACCAACCTCGAATCCGTCGCCGCTCCTGCCGGCGAGATGCCGGTCGTGCTCGGCCCGGGCTGGCCGGGGGTCCTGCTTCACGAAGCCGTGGGCCACGGCCTGGAGGGCGATTTCAACCGCAAGGGCACCTCGGCCTTTTCGGGCCGGCTCGGAGAGCGGGTCGCCGCGCCCGGAGTGACCGTCGTGGACGACGGAGCGATCGAGCGGAGGCGCGGCTCGCTGACCATCGACGATGAAGGCACGCCGACCCGCCGCAACGTCCTGATCGAAGACGGCATCCTTCAGGGCTATTTGCAGGACCGCCTCAACGCCCGGCTTATGGGCATGGCGCCGACCGGCAACGGCCGCCGCGAGAGTTTCGCTTATGCGCCGATGCCGCGAATGACCAACACCTTCATGCTCGCTGGGAAGGATGAGCCGGACGAGTTGGTCAGCCGCGTCAAGGACGGAATTTACGCCAGGAGCTTCGGCGGGGGGCAGGTCGACATCACCAGCGGCAAGTTCGTCTTCTCCTGCACCGAGGCTTATAGAATCCGCGGCGGCAGGATCGCGGAGCCGATCAAGGGCGCGACGCTGACCGGCGACGGGCCGACGGTTCTCAGCCGCGTCAAAGGTATCGGCAACGATCTCGCGCTCGACGAGGGCGTCGGCGTTTGCGGCAAGGGCGGCCAGACGGTTCCGGCGGGAGTGGGCCAGCCGACGCTCCTGATCGACGGCCTGACGGTCGGAGGCACCGCGGCATAGCTATGCAGGCGGAAAGGGACTGGCGCGCGGACGTCCTCAAATTCTGGTTCGGACTGTCCTACGATGATTGGTGGCGTGGCGGGCCGGAGATCGACCATAGGATCAAGGAGAACTTCCTCAAGCTCTGGGCGGAAAAGCGCCAGCTTCCGGCCGAATGCTTCGTCGCCGATCCGCTGACCGCGCTCGCCGCGGTGCTGCTGTTCGACCAGTTCCCGCGCAATATGTTTCGCGGCGAGGCCGAGCAGTTCGCGACCGACCATCTGGCGCTGGCCATCGCGAAAGAAGCGGTCGACCGGGGCTTCGACGAGGAGCTGGAGCGCGACGAGCGGGCCTTCCTCTACATGCCGTTCCAGCACAGCGAGAGCCTCGCCGACCAGAATCGCGCGATGCTGCTGTTCACCGGGCTCGGGGACGAGAACTATCTCGGTTACGCGAAGAAGCATCGCGACGTCATCGCGCGCTTCGGCCGCTTCCCGCACCGCAACGCGATGCTCGGCCGCGCGCCGCGACCCGAGGAAATCGCGGCGGGCGACGTGGTGCCCTGGTGAGCAGCCTTGTCGAGGCGGCCCGGTTCGACAAGCCGTATCAGGCCGAGCTCTTCCGAATGTTCCTCGAGAGCCACGGCCTCGGCGCGGTCGTGTTCGACACCCAGAGCTACGGCTATTCGGAAGGCGCGATGGTCGGCATCCGGGTCATGGTGCTCGACGAAGACCTGACCGAAGCGCAACGGCTGTTCGGCGAGTATCAGCCCTAAAGCAGGTGGGCGATCGGGCCGATGTCGAAGCCGGCATCGGCGACGCGTCGCTCGACTTCCTCGCGGGGCACCCCTTCGTCGCGCTGCGCGAGGGCCAGGGTGAGCGCGGAGCGCGTGCCCGAGCGGCAAAAGGCGAGCAGCTTGCCGTCGCCGGCCTCGCGCATCGCCTGCTGCATCGCCTCGACGTCGGCCGGGCCGATTCCGCGGATGATCGGAACGAAGCGATAGGCGATTCCGGCCGCGGCGGCGGCCTCCTCGATGTCGCCCGCAAAGGGCTGCCCCGGCTCCTCGCCGTCGGGCCGGTTGTTGACGAGCACCGTGACGCCCTGCTCCGCCAGCCCGGCGACTTCGTGGGGAGCGATCTGGCCGCTCACCAGGGTCCTGTCGTCGAGCCGGCGGATCATTCGCTTCATTCCCCCTGGGTCATCCCGGTCAGTCCGCGGAATTCGAGCATCGGTTCGACCCGCGGGTCGTGGCCGGTGAACGCGCGATACATCTCAGCATAATCCAGAGTGTTGCCGCGCGACAGCACCATGTCGCGGAAGCGCTGCCCGTTCTCGCGGGTCAGCCCGCCATGCTGCTTGAACCAGTCGAACGCGTCATGGTCGAGCATCTCGGTCCAGGCGTAGGCGTAATAGCCGGCCGCATAGCCATTCGCCCAGATGTGGAGGAAATAGGGCGAATAATAACGCGGCGGCACGTCGGCGACGTCGAACCCGCTTTTGGCCAGCGACTCCGCCTGGAACTTGTCGGCATCCTGGCGCGGCGCGTCCGGCGAGAGCGAATGCCAGTCGAGGTCCATCTTCGCGGCGGTGATCGCTTCCCCGAGCTCGTAACCCTGGTTGAAGGTGCGAGACTTCATGATCTTGTCGACCAGCTCCTGCGGGATCGGCTGGCCCGTCTGGTAGTGAACGGCGTAGTGCGCGAGGACCTTGGGATCGAGCGCCCAATTCTCGTTGAACTGCGACGGGAACTCGACGAAGTCGCGGGCCACGTTGGTCCCCGACAGAGTCGGGTAGGTCTGCGCCGCGAACAGCCCGTGCAGCGCGTGACCGAACTCGTGGAACATCGTCGTCACGTCGTCGAAGCTGACCAGCGCGGGCTTGCCCGGCGCCGGCTTGGTGAAGTTCTCGACGTTGAACACGACCGGCTTGGTGCCGCGCAGATACGACTGGTTGACCAGGTTCGACATCCACGCGCCGCCCGACTTGTTGTCGCGCTTCCACGGGTCGATGTAGAACAGCCCGAGCAGGCTTCCGTCCTTGTCGTGGACCTCGAACACGCGCATGTCCGGGTTCCACGTCGGCAGGTCCTTCCGCTCGCTGAACGTGAGGCCGTAGAGCTGGTTTGCGGCGTAGAACACGCCGTCGGTCAGCACCTTGTTGAACTCGAAGTAATTCTTCAGCTCGTCGCTATCGAGCGCATAGCGCTGTTTGCGGATCTGCTCGGCGTAGATGTTCCAGTCCCACGGCTCGGCCTTGAAGCCGCCGCCCTGGGAGTCGATCAGCTTCTGGATGTCGGCGTATTCCGCCTTCTCCTTGGCGGTCGTCGCCGGCTGCAGGCGGTCGATGAAGCCGATCGCGGTCTCCGGTGTCTTCGCCATCTGGTCGGTCAGCGTGTAGGCGGCGTAGTTGGGAAAGCCGAGCAGACCCGCCTTCTTCGCCCGGAGCTGCGCGATCTCGCTGATCATGGCGCGGGTGTCGTCCTTGTCGCCCTTCGACGCGCGCGTGACGCTGGCCTTGAACAGGGCTTCGCGGGTCGCCCGGTCGGTGAGGGATTCGAGCGCCGGCTGCTGGGTCGTATTCTGAAGGGGCAGGAGGTAGCCGGGCAGCTTGCGATCCCTGGCCGCTTCAGCCGCCGAGGCGATCTGGTCGTCCGACAGACCGGCGAGCGCAGTCTTGTCGGTGACGTGGAGCGCGCCGTCCTTGGCGGCCGCGAGCAACGTCTGGGTGAACTTGCTCTCCAGCGTGCTGAGCTGCGTGTTGAACTGCTTCAGCTGCGCCTGCTTGGCGGGAGACAGCTTCGCGCCGGCCTTCACGAACTGGTCGTAATAGACCTTCAGCAGCCGGGCCTGCTCGGGGTTGAGGTTGAGGCTCTCGCGGCTGTCCTGGAGCTTCTGCACCCGGGCGAAGAGCTTGCGATTGAGGAAGATATAGTCGCGGTGCTGGGCGAGCAGCGGCGCGGTCCTGGTGTCGGTCGCCTGGAGGATGTCGTTGGTGTTGGCTCCGTTGACCGCCGAGAAGGCGGCCGTCGCCCGATCCAGCAGCGAACCCGACCGTTCGAGCGCCACGAGCGTGTTGTTGAAGGTCGGCGCCGCGGGGTTGTTGGCGATCGCGGCGACCTCGCGCTTCTGCTCGGCCATTCCGGCGAGGATCGCGGGAAGATAGTCACGGTCCTTGATCTTCGAGAAATCGGGCGTTTCGAGCAGCAGCGTGCTGGGTTTGGCGAACGGATTGGACGCGGCCAGCGTCGCCGCCGCGGACGGCCTCGCGGCCTTCCTGGGAGGGGCGGCCTGGGCATTGGCCGTGAACGCGAGTGCGGCGGAAGCAAGCAGGATTGAGCGGATCATTTCGGTTCCCAGAATTTTCAGGAGAATTGGGCCATTAAAGACGGGGCGTTCTTGCGCAAGCCTGAATGGCTATTCGGCCGCCTGAACCGTTTCTTCGGCCAATCGCTCGGCCGCCTGGCGGTACCACAGGTCGGCGTAGAGCCCGCCCTTGCCGAGCAGTTCGTCATGGGTCCCGAGTTCGGCGACGCGACCCTCGTCGAGCACGATGATCTGATCGGCATTGACGATGGTCGAAAGGCGGTGCGCGATCATGATCGTGGTACGGCTCTCGGCGACGCGGTCGAGCGTCTCCTGGATCGCCTGCTCGGTCCGGCTATCGAGCGCGGACGTGGCCTCGTCGAGCACCAGGATGGGCGGGTTCTTGAGCAGGGTCCGGGCGATCGCGACGCGCTGCTTCTCGCCGCCCGACAGCTTGAGGCCCCGTTCTCCGACCATCGAGTCATAGCCTTCGGGAAGAACGTCGATGAAGCGGTCGATGGCGGCGCCGCGCGCGGCTTGTTCGATCAGCTCCAGCGACGCCTCGCCGCGCCCGTAGGCGATGTTGTAGCCGATCGTGTCGTTGAACAGGACGGTGTCCTGCGGCACGATCCCGATCGCCGCCCGCAGGCTCTTCTGGGTGATCTTCGAGATGTCCTCGCCGTCGATAAGGATCCGGCCCGCGGTCGGATCGTAGAAGCGGTAGAGCAGCCGCGCGATGGTCGATTTGCCGGCCCCCGACGGCCCGACGATCGCAAGGCTCGTTCCCGCCGGGACGTCGAGGTCGAGGCCCTTGAGGATCTCCCGCGCCGGCTCGTAGCCGAAGCGCACGCCTTCGAACCGGACTCGGCCCTTGCCGGCGTGGAGCGGTTTCGCTCCCGGCTTGTCGGTCACCTCGGCGGGAGTGTCGAGCAGGTCCCACATCGCTTCCATGTCGATCAGGCCCTGGCGGATCGAGCGATACACCCAGCCCAACAGGTCGAGCGGCCGGAACAGCTGCATCAGAAGCGAATTGACGAGCACCACGTCGCCGGGGGTGAAGCGGCCCTGGCTCCAGCCCCAGACGGTGAAGATCATCGCCCCGGCCATCATCAGATTGGTGATGAAGGCCTGGCCGATGTTGAGCCAGGCGAGCGAGACTTCGTTGCGCACCGCGGCGCGGGTGAACGCGCCGATCGCCTCGTCGTAGCGCCTCGCCTCGCGCTCCTCGGCGCCGAAATATTTGACCGTCTCGTAGTTCAGGAGGGAATCGACCGCGCGGCCGATCGCCTTGTTGTCGACGTCGTTCATCTGCCGCTGAAGCTGGGCCCGCCAGTCGGTCACTTTGCGCGTGAACGTGATGTAAATCGCGACCATGACGAGCGTCGCGGCGACCAGGCCGGGTCCGAACTTGACGAAGAAGATGACGCAGATCGCGGTCAGCTCGATGAGGGTCGGACCGATGTTGAACAGGAGGAAGTAGAGCATCATGTCGATGCTCTTGGTGCCGCGCTCGACCACCTTGGTCAGCGACCCGGTGCGGCGCTCCAGGTGGAAACGGAGCGACAAATCGTGGACGTGGCGGAACACCTGGCCGGCGAGCCGGCGCGCCGCGTCCTGCCCGACCTTTTCGAACAAGGCATTGCGTAGGTTATCCGAAAGCACGCCGGCGAAGCGCGCGGTGGCATAGCCCGCGACCAGCCCGGCGACGACGCCGAATGCGACGGTCCGGACGGACATCCCGTCGATCACCGCCTTGTAGGCGAAGGGCATCAGGAGCACGGCCGCCTTGCCGGCGAGCACCAGCAGGACCGCCGCGACGACCCGCGCCTTGAGCTCGGCCTCGCCCTTCGGCCACAGCATCGGCAGGAAGCGCCACAGAGCGCCGAACCCGCCCTTTGCCCGCTGCGTCGCCTGATCCGCCATGCTTCCTAGTTAGGACCGCGCCTTGCACGCCGCAAATTGAAGGAACGCCTCCGCTCGCTGCAGGCGTTCCGAATTGGCCGGGCCGCGCGGTGAATTTTCCCAATTCATGGCGCGGGAGCCTAGCGAATCTTGCTGCACGCTTTTTACGTTCACTGAAAAATAACGCCTTTTTTAATTTGGCACGGCCTGTGCATTGATATGGGCATGGACCCGATGGTCGGGTTCGACAGATTGAAAAAGGGGTTTACCGATGTTCTCGACTTTCGCTTCCATCCGCGAGACCGCCACCGTTTTCGCCGGTGCGTTCATCTCCGCGCTCCTGCTCGTTTCGGCCGCCACTTCGCTGCCGATCGCGTAACCACTCAAGTTCGAGGAAACTCAAATGAACGGACGTTTCCTGATCAACCGCCGCGACGCCAAGGTCATGGGCGTTGCCGCCGGCCTCGCCGATTACACGGGGGTTGACCCGCTGGTGATCCGCCTCGGCCTCATCGCGGCGACGCTCATCACCGGCCCGGTGATGATCCTTCTGTACGTGCTCACGGGGTGGTTGGCGCCCCAGCAATAAGGGACAGCCAGCCACTTCGCCTCTTTCGATTGCCGGCCAAAGCGCGCAGACGCCGCCGGCGTGACCACTTCCGATCCTCACAATCTCCAGCGGTTCGTCGATGCCCAGGACGGGATCTTCGACACCGCGCTCGCCGAGCTTCGCGCCGGCCGAAAGCAGAGCCACTGGATGTGGTTCGTCTTCCCCCAGCTCGCCGGCCTCGGCCGCAGCTCCACCGCCCGAATTTACGGAATCGACTCGCTCGCGGAGGCGCGCGCCTATCTCGACCATCCGCTGCTCGGGAGCAGGCTCAGGGAAAGCGTCGACGCCCTGATGCCTTGGGCGGGGAAACGCAGCCCGGAGGATATCCTCGGCCCGGTCGATGCGATGAAGTTCCGATCGTGCCTGACCTTGTTCGACCGCGTGGCTCCCGGCGGATTGTTCGAAAATGCGCTCAATGCCTTTTACGGCGGCCAGAAGGACGAGCGCACCCTCGCGCTTTTGGCCTCCCCGGGCTAGGGACGCCGCGAAGGAGATTCGGCTCATGCGCAAGCTTCTGCTTGGACTTTCCGCGCTTTTCCTGCCCGTATCGGCCCAGGCGGCCTTGCCGGTCGGCGCCACGGCTCCCGACTTCACCACCGTCGGCGCGGTCGGCGGCAAGGAGTTCAAGCTCCATCTCGCCCAGCAGCTCAAGCACGGGGCGGTGGTCCTCTATTTCTTTCCCAAGGCCTTCACGAGCGGCTGCACGGCCGAGGCGCATGCGTTCAGCGCGGCGATCGGCGACTTCAAGAAGGCCGGTGCGCGGGTGATCGGCATGTCGGCGGACGACCTTCCGACGCTTCAGAAATTCTCGGTCGAGGCTTGCCGCAACGCCTTCCCGGTCGCGACCGCGACTCCGGCGACGCAGAAGGCCTATGACGTCGCCTGGGCCGCGCATCCCGGCCTCACCACGCGGACGTCCTACGTGATCGACCGCCGCGGGCGGATCGTGATGGTCCACGACGATCTCGACTTCAGCCAGCACGTGGCGAAGACGCTCGCCGCGGTCCGGTCGCTGAAGAAATAGAGCGAGTGCGGGGGGCGCTCATCGCTGCCGTTTTGGCGGTTGCGGGCGGGGCGTCCGCTCAGCCGTCGGGCTTTGTCTTCGACCCCAAGCCGCGCTGGGCCGAGGACCCGGATACCGAAGTGGTGTGCGAGGCGATCCGCAAGGAATGCGCCGGGATCCTGAAGGACGGCGAGATCGACACCGCCTGGAGCTACGCGGAGTTGTACGACGCGGACGGGATGCTGGTCGGGGTTCGCTCGCTGGCCTCGACCGGGTGCAAGCCGCTCGACGAGCATTTGCTGCTCGGCCAGCGCCACTTCGTCCAGGCGTTCACCAAGGCCGGGCAGCCGGACCTCGACGCCATCACCGCCGAGCTTGCGCCGGGTACTCCGAAGGATGCGGTGCGGCTGGTGAAGCGCGGGACGACCTCGGTCTCGATGGGCTGCTGACCCCCGTCATTGCTCGTCGGTCGCGTTGAGGCTGCTCTGGGGACGTTTCGGAAGGTCGGGATCGGGCGTCTCCCAGTCGATCTTGTGATCGAGCCAGATCTCGACCGTCGGCGGGAAACGGTCCGGATCGTCGAGCGTGCCCGTGGTGATGTCCATATGGTTCGGGCGCGACGAACGCCGGTATCCGACGAGGCTGCCGCAGTATCGGCAGTGCAGCCACTCGATGCCGGGCGATGAGCAGTAAGCGACCGGATAGCCGCACAGCCATCGGAAATCCGAGCCGTTGAACACGGCCCAGGCGACATTGGTCCCGCCGCTCGCCCGCCGGCACGATCGGCAGTGGCAGAGCGTCGTCGCGACCGGCTCGCCCGAGACCCGGTAGCGGACCGCGCCGCACAGGCAGCCGCCTTCGGCCGGCTCGGTCACAGGTCGCCGGGCCGGGCCGCGCCCGCGGCCCCCGCTTGGAGGCGTGCCAGACCGTTCCTCATTTCGAGTCGAACGCCCTAAGGATCGGGCAGGGGCCGCGGCGCGTGCTGGCGCAGGAAGTCGCAAGACCGGCGAGCGCATCGCGCGCCTGCCTCAGCTCGGCGATCTTCGCGTCGAGCGCGGCCACCCGGGCCTTTGCCAGTTCGCGCGCTCGGGCGCGGTCGTCGGACGCGTCCAGCGCGAGCAGCTCGCCGATCTCCGACAGCGTGAAGCCGGCCGTCTGCGCCGAGCGGATGAAGCGAAGGCGCTTCACATCCTCCTCGCCGTAGCGGCGGATCTCGCCCGGCGGCCGCGAGGGCTCGGGCAGAAGGCCGCGGCGCTGGTAGTAGCGCACCGTTTCGACGCCCACGCCCGCGGCCTTCGCGAGGCCGCCGATGGTGTCCGAATTTTTCGCTTGATTCCGTACCATGGTACGGAGGCCATAGGGCGTGAACCCAATCCCGGGCAAGAGGAGAATCGATCATGACCACCCAGACCGAGCAGCAAGTCCAGGCCGCCAGGCTCGACGCGGAGCGCGGCTGCCAGTGCAAGCCTTGCACCTGCAAGAACTGCGCTTGCTGATTTGAGGCCCGCCGCCCGGTCTTCCGGGCGGCGGTCATCATCGCGCCGGCAGTCCGTTTTTCACATGGCGGGCTGAATGATCCGGACCCGTTCGACCTGCTGCACCCGGCCGGCAACCTCGGCCTCCTGCAACGTGTCGGTATATTCCTGGACGCCGTCGAGCCTGGCGTCCCGGTCGAAGTGAAGCACGTGGCAGAACTGGGCCGAGAGTTGCTTCCCCGTCTCCTGGCGCTTTCCGCGATAGCGGCCGGTGCCGATGATGGTGTCGCCGGCATCCAGCAGTTTCTCGAGATCGCAGCGGAACCCGTCGAAGTCGCGCTTTGTCGGCTGGAACACGCCCTCGAGCACCTGCTTGAAGTTGCGATAGGGGTTGCCGGCGGCATTGAGCGAATTCTCCGCCTCGTTCCAGACGAACTCCCGGCTGCAGCCATTCTCGAAAGCGTTGAGATCGCCACGGTTGAACGCGTCATAAAGGCCGCGCGCGGCCTGCACATTCTCTTGGGACATGGGGATTGTCTCCGTTGGAATGACGCGGCGCGTAGAACCGCCAGACGGCACGTCCGGCGGCGGGCACCGCGGTACCGACTCGCCAGTTTAGCTGACGGCGCGGCTTATATCATCGATGCCAGCCGTTGGGGCGCGGGCGACACCGGATTTCATAAATTGATTCAGATCACAGCCGATTTGCTTCGCCGGCTCGCAGGTTTCCAACCGCCATCCTCGTGGAAGCCGTTGCTCGTTTCGATGCCAGCTACCTCCCGCACACGTCCTGTGTCCCGGTCGACGATATGCGCGTGAAGGCGGTCGTCGGGGACGTGGCGATGATGATGCCCTGCGTTTCGCATTTTCTCAGCTGGAAGCGGACCTTGCGCGCCCGAAAGTCCAGCGAGACCCGCCGGAACGTCTCCAATATGTCGGTTCCGAGCAGCAGGGCCGGCTCGTCGGAAAGGCCGAACAGTCGGAAGGGCGGCACGTCCGCGAACGCCATCGGCACGTCGCGAAGGGTCACCGGCCCCAATTGAAGCTCGCCGATGCGCGCCAGTTGCAAATCGACCTTCGCGCCGGTCACGCCGATCACCGGGACGGTCAGGAACTTGTCCCGGTTCCCGCGGATCAGCCTGTCCCGCAAGGCGAGATTGCCGATGGTGATCTGGGATCCGGTATCGATGACGGCATCGAGCGGCAGGCCGGCGGCCCTGACGTGGGTCAGGATCAACTGGCCCCGCTGGCGCCGGGCGACGATCACGATCTCGTCCCGGTAATGCTTCTCGGGAATTCGAGCATCCTCGACCCTGATCAGCTTTTTTTCGAAATCCATCATCAGGCGCTGATGGGTGAGCGCGTCGATGCCGATCATTCCGTCGCCGCCCAGGTCCACCTCCCTCAAGGCGGGAAGCTCCACGTTCCGGATGGTGGCCGGCCCGACCGTCAGCTGGTCGACCTTCACCCGGTCCACGATGTTGCGCGCGGTCATGGCGTTGAGGACTACCGGCGTGCCGAGCGGCAGCTGCAGGTCGCGGGCGATGCGCAGGCCGACCGCCGAGCTGTCGGCGCCGCTATCGACGATGAAGCGATAGGGGCCGCGGCCGTTGACCATCACCTCGACGCTGAGGCGCGTCTCGATCTTCTTCGCCTTGAGGTCCTCGCCGCCGACCGCGAGCGTCGGGTCGAAATAGGCCGGCGGGAGCGACATGATGTCCTCGGCCGTGGGCGGCGGAGCGGGTTGAGGCTTGCCGATCCTGGGCCGCTCGGCGA
>DASURT010000218.1:0-5404 GCA_036375515.1 Sphingomicrobium sp. | reverse complement strand
CGTTGAGAACGAACAGGGTCTCGCGAACCGGCGCGGTGTAGGTGGGCATGGACTTACCTCCGTGTCAGTTCGCTCCTATTGCGGAGGCCGGTCAACGTCCAGCGACTGTAAATGTCGGACGCGCGACATTAGATCGTTCGCGAGAGGAAATCCGATGAGGCGCCTGCTGATTCCAATGACGATCGCTCTTGCCGCCGGACCGGCCGCGGCGGCCCCCCGGACCGAAACCGCGGTGCTGGCCGGCGGCTGTTTCTGGGGCATGGAAGCCGTGTTCGAGCATGTGAAGGGCGTCAAGGACGTCGTCTCGGGCTATGCGGGCGGCAACGCCGCCGATGCGAGCTACGATGCGGTGAGCTCGGAGCGGACCGGTCACGCCGAAGCGGTCAGGATCGCCTACGATCCGCGTCAGGTCAGCTACGCGCAGCTCCTGCAGGTGTTCTTCGCGGTCGCGCACGACCCGACGCAGGTGAACCGGCAAGGGCCGGACGAGGGGCCCAGCTACCGCTCGGCGATCTTCCCGAAGTCGGCGACGCAGGCGCGGCAGGCCCGGACCTTCATCGCCAGGCTCGGCGCGGCGAAGGTGTACAAGCGCCCGATCGCCACGCGGATCGAAAGCGGGGGCTTCTATCCGGCGGAGGCTTACCACCAGGACTTCGCGCGAAAGCACCCTTATTACCCCTACATCGTCGTCAACGATCGCCCGAAAGTGGCGGCGCTGAAGGCGAAGTACCCCAGCCTTTTCAAGGCTTAAGCGCCAGCTAAGCCGTTAAGATTTCACGTGTTATTCAGGGTGGGGGCGACAAATGCCCGGCTCCGCCCTATATGACGATTCCGCGACGCCAGCTGGAGCCCGGGGACATGCTGACGACCCATCCGTTTGCCGATGACAAGCTCAAGGAGGAGTGCGGCATTTTCGGGCTGTGGGGTGCCGACAATGCGGCGAGCTTCGTCGCGCTTGGCCTCCATGCCCTGCAGCACCGCGGGCAGGAAGCCGCGGGCATCACCAGCTTCGATGGCCAGCATTTCCACTCGCATCGCGCGATGGGCCATGTCGCCGGCAACTTCGACCGCGACGAGATCATCCGCGGGCTCGCCGGCGGATCGGCGATCGGCCACGTGCGCTACTCGACCACCGGCGAGTCCGGCCTGCGCAACATCCAGCCGCTGTTCGCGGAACTCGCCGAGGGCGGGTTCGCCGTCGCGCACAACGGCAATATCTCCAATGCGATGAAGCTCCGGCGGACGCTCAACCGCCGCGGCTCGATCTTCCAGTCGACCAGCGATACCGAGGTGATCATCCATCTCGTCGCGACGTCGCATTTCACGACCACGCTCGACCGCCTGACCGATGCCCTCAAGCAGGTCGAGGGCGCCTACTCGCTGATCGTCCTGACCGAAGAGGGCCTCATCGCCTGCCGTGATCCGCTCGGAATCCGGCCGCTGGTGATGGGGAAGCTCGGCGAGGCGACCATCTTCGCGTCGGAAACCGTCGCGCTGGACGTGATCGGCGCGAGCTTCCTGCGCGACGTCGAACCCGGCGAGATGATCCTCGTCAGCGACAGCGGGCTGCGTTCCTTCCGGCCGTTCCCGAAGGCGGAGCCGCGGCCGTGCATCTTCGAGCACGTCTATTTTTCGCGGCCCGATTCCATTGCCGAAGGCCAATCGGTTTACGAGGTTCGCAAGAAGATCGGCGCGGAGCTGGCCCGTGAAGCTCCGGTCACGGCCGATTATGTCGTTCCGGTCCCCGACAGCGGGGTTCCCGCGGCGATCGGCTTTTCGCAGGAATCCAAAATTCCGTTCGAGCTTGGGATCATTCGGTCGCACTATGTCGGGCGTACCTTCATCCAGCCGACGCAGGAGGTCCGGCACCTCGGCGTCAAGCTCAAGCACAACGCCAATTCGGCGCTGGTCGACGGCAAGAGCATCGCGCTGATCGACGATTCGATCGTCCGCGGCACGACCAGCGTGAAGCTCGTGCAGATGATGCGCGATGCGGGCGCGCGCGAGGTGCACATGCGCATCGCATCTCCACCGACCCGGCACAGCTGCTTTTACGGAGTCGACACGCCGGAGCGCGCCAAGCTGCTCGCGGCGCAGATGAACGTCGAGCAGATGCGCGACTATATCAACGCCGACAGCCTCGCCTTCATCTCGATCGAGGGGCTATACCGGGCGCTCGGGCAGGAGCGCGACGCCACGCACCCGCAGCGTTGCGACGCCTGCTTCACCGGCGATTATCCGACGAGCCTGACCGATCGCGACGAAAAGGAAGCCGGCGCCTCGCTTTCGCTGGTCGCCAGCCGCTAAAGGCGGCCCCCATGATCGATTCGAAACCACTCGCCGGCAAGCTCGCGCTCGTCACCGGAGCAAGTCGCGGCATCGGCGCGGCGACCGCCCGGGCTCTCGCGGCTTCCGGCGCCCATGTCATCCTGGTTGCCCGCACCGCGAGCGCACTCGAGGAGGTCGAGGAGGCAATCCACGAGGTCGGCGGCAGCGCGACGATCGCGCCGCTGGACCTCACCGACGGGACTTCGATCGGCAAGCTGGCGGCGGCGGCGACGGAACGCTGGGGAAAGCTCGACATCCTCGTGCTCAACGCCGGGATGCTCGGCTCGCTAACTCCCGTCCAGGACATCGATCCCAAGGAATATGCCCGGGTGCTGACTCTGAACGTCGGCGCGAACCAGGCGCTGATCGCCGCGTTCGATCCTTTGCTCCGGAAGGCCGAGAAGGCCGACGTCGTCGGGATCACCTCGAACGTCGGCCACGAGCCGCGCGCCTTCTGGGGTGCCTACGGATCATCGAAGGCCGCGCTCGACAATCTGCTTGGCGCCTATGCCGACGAGACCGGGCACACGGGCAGGATCCGAGTCCACATTCTCAATCCCGGGCCCACGCGCACGCGGATGCGCGCGCTCGCCTATCCCGGCGAGGAGCCGGAGAGCGTCAAGCCGCCCGAGCAGGTGGGCACGGCGATCGTCGAACGGCTGCTGGCGGACGCCCCGACAGGCGAGAAGGTACGGTTAGAGGTCTAGACCGCGGCTTGGTCGGGCCCCTCTACCAGAAGGCGACGGCAAACGCCGTGCCGACGATGACTGCTGTCAGCCCAAGCCCCACGGTCATGTTCCGCCATTTCTCCGCAAACATGGATTCCCCCTCCAGGCTCCTGTTCGATGGAGGTCGGATTATACCTCCGAAGCCAGCTCTCTACGAGGTGAAATGCTGGCACTTCCAGGAGCTTAGCGGGTGGAGGCGATGATCCTTTCTGGGACAGTAACCAGAAGCCCCGTGGTGATTTGGGTGACTAGGCAATAGGCTCGTCGCAATATTCCAGGAGAGGGATCATGGACCAGCACCAGAAAGTGCGGCCGGCCTGCAAGAGGGGAGAACCGCGACGCGCGGTGGACCTCGGTGCGATTGTCCGTCGGAACGACGGCAGCCGCCACAATGTTTCCGTGTCGGAAATGTCCTACCGGGGTTGTCAGGTCGAGGGCGGACCGGAATTCGAGATCGACGAGCGGTTCACGCTGGTGCTGCCGTGCTGCGGCGAATCGAGCGCGAAGGTCCGCTGGGTTTCGCCCGGTCGGGCCGGTGTCCGCTTCGAAGTCGAGGCTGAGGACGCGCACCCTCCGTTGTTCGCTCGGCCGTTCTTCTTCGGATCGGGCCGTGAATTCGGGAAGAAGGGACTCGAAGCCGCCGGCTGATCGCCGCGATGCTCAGCGTTCCCTGACCAACGTCACCTGCGCGACGTCGATCGCGCGCCCACGGAAGCCGCCTTCGCAATACATCAGATAATAGCGCCACAGGTTATGGAAGGCCTCGCCGAAACTGTTGAGGTCGCCCGCGGCGACTGCCCGATCGTAGCGTTCGCGCCAGCGCTTCAGTGTCTCGGCATAATCGAGGGCGAAGCCTTCGCGGTCCTGCCATGACAGTCCCCGCTCCCGGGCGAGGGCCTCGAACCGCGGTTCGTCGAGCAACATCCCGCCGGGAAAGACGTAGGTCTGGATAAAATCGGCCCCGTGAGCGTAGCCGTCGAAAATCCGGTGATCGATGGAGATGAGTTGCAGCGCCGCCCGGCCGCCGGACCGGAGGTTGCGCGCGATGCTCTCCAGATAGGCATCCCACCAGCGCTGCCCGACCGCTTCCACCATTTCGACCGAAGCCACGGCGTCGAACCGCTCGGCGGTCTCGCGATAATCCTGCAGTCTGATCTCGATCCGCCCTGACAGGCCGGCTTTCGCGACCTTCTCCTCGGCCCAGGCCTTCTGCTGCTTCGAGAGCGTGAGGCCGACGACCTCGGCGCCACGCTTCGCCGCCTCGATCGCCAGGCTACCCCAACCGCAGCCGATCTCGAGGAGGCGATGGCCGGGCCGGAGACGGAGCCGGTCGAGAAGCGTTTGAATCTTGCGGAGCTGCGCCTCCTCAAGGCTATCATTCGGCGTACCAAAGCGCGCGCTCGAATAGGTCATCGTCGCGTCGAGCCAGGCCGAATAGAAATCGTTGCCGAGGTCATAGTGGGCGGCGATGTTCGCTTTGGCCTTGCGCGGAGCATTGTCGCGCAGTCGATGCGCGAGCGCGTTCATCCAGCGGAATGGCCCCTTGGCTCGCCCGATCTCGCCAAGCGGCACCGCATTGGCCGAGAACAGCTCGAAGACGGGAACCGGATCGGGGCTCGACCATTCGCCGAGCGTCCATGCTTTGTACCAGCCAACCGATCCGGAGGTGGCGAGGCGCACGAGGGCCATCCAGCTCTTAAAGTCGACGACCGCCGCGGGGCCCGGCGAATGGAAGCCGATGTCGCGCCGCGACCGATCCGGGAGCGTCAAATGGATTCCGCCGCGTTCGAGCCGGCGGTCGATCTCGTCCAGGACCTTGCAAAATGCGGGAGAAGCAAGCCGAGCGAGCATTCCCCCGCCCGTCGCGAATCGACGGTCCGCGCGCAGCAGATGGTCGCCCCGCGTGCTCATGACGGGCCGAGTTATGAATTCGGCGGCCGCTTGTCGAGCGGGATCACGAACGTTCCGCCACGCTGCCGACGCTGCGGATCGACGAACCTTTGGTCAGTCAGATAGGCGCGCCCGCCCTGCTCGACGACCAGGGGCATTCGCGACCAGAAGAGGAAGGCGCGGACGTGCTTGTCTCGCGCTTCAGCCGCGGCGAGGCGGGGGTCATCGAGGTTGAGCGGCGTTATTTCCGGATCGAGGGTGGCGTGGTTGAGCCCCCTGAGCGGCTCGTACCACCCGGCGCCGCCGACGCCGTCCCCGCGCCAGGTCATGCGCCGCTTCCAGAATTCCAGCGGCACTTCGCCGGCGACGATCATCCTGGGCTGAGCGACGCGCTCGACCAGCGGACGGGTGACGGCCTCGGCGCGAATACTGATCGCGGCGTTGAGGCCGATGTAGCC
>DASURT010000217.1:0-4382 GCA_036375515.1 Sphingomicrobium sp. | reverse complement strand
GTCCATCCGTCAAACCCTCGATCAGGGCACGACGACGCAGGCGCACTCGGCGAGCGCGCTCACCTTCTGCGACACGCTGCCGACCAGCAGGCCGGCAAGCCTGCCCAGGCCGCGCTTGCCCATGACGATGAAGCTTGCCCGAGTGTCGCGGGCCGCGTCCAGGATGCCGGAAGCGGGATCGCCGCTCCGGATCACGCGGCTGACCTTGGCCGCGCCGCGGCTCCTGGCGAGCGTCTCCGCATCCTCGAGGATGAGGTTCGCGATCGCTTCCATGGCCGCGCGCGAGATCAGGGCCGGCGGCATCGATTCCACGAACGCGCCGGACTTCCGATCGAGATCCGACAGGCGCGCAATCTCCTGCCGCGCGCTCTCGGGCAACCGCTTGGGTGCGGCCAGTCCGGCGACCAGGCCCCGGGCCTCAGCTGCCGACATGTGATCGGGCAGCACGTGAACCAGGACGATCTCCGCCGCGAATTTCTCCGCAAGCCGGGCGCCGAGATCGGCCGCACCGGTTGCCTGTTTCGAGCCGTCGACCGCGATCACGATTGTATCGGGCATCTCTCAATCTCCTTCCCGCTTTTCCGATTCCGGCCGTAGCCGACCCGTTGCGCTGCGGTACGCACGGTCGTCGATCACCTCGCCCGGCGTTTTGGACACATGCCCTACTGGGATGTTGGCCTCCGAGGGGACCTTTGCAAGGCACTGGGACGATTCGCGGGGGCGGCCGGAGCCCTGGCGATGTGCGGCTCGACTCGGTTTATAGGGTGCTGCGGGCGGCCTGGCAGCACAACATTCGGCGCAGTGCCGCGATGCGTGGTCCTTGCTGGTCTGCCAAGGGGGAAGTAGCATGCGCATGGGGCGTCGTGGATGTCGCGTCTCGTATGAACGCGCGAAAGAACTTACGAAGCACAGCCTATCGGAAGTTCACTGGTGCACCAGCTATCGACGACGTCCCTCCTCTGACGACCGGGGAGGTGGTAATGCCCGACCACGCCGGCTTCGCAGCGGCCCTGACGGTCCGTGAGCACGTTCTCCGTTTCGCACTGCAGGCCGGGTATTCAAACGGGTCCGACAGCGGCAAGAAATTTGTCGAGGACCTGTCGGGCAGCGGAATCGGCATGCTACCCGACATCCTCCTCGGCCAGCCAGATATCGACTGCGAAGGCGCCACCAACCTGTTGGTCGTCACCCTGCCGATGTGGGGTCAGGTGACGGTCACGGTCGATCAGGTCGCCCACGCTGTCGACATGAATGGCGTGATGGAACTGACGCTCACGCCCATCCTCAGGAAAGGCATCGAGGCCAACCATACCGAGTCCTCGGTTGTACTGGACCAGTTCAACACCGCCATCGACGCCCGCCATTGGACGGCAACGGTGACCTCCGCAGGTACGCCTCCGGATATCGCTGCGCTGATCAGCGGCGATGAGTTCCGCAGCCGGTTCGAGCAGACGTTCCGCCAGGGCGTTTTCGTCGGGCGGATCGCGCTCCCGGCGATCGACGCGAGCTTCCTCGGTCCGCTGGTCCGCAAGTCGACTTCGGTAGCTGGAAAGGTTCGCAACGGCGTCCTGCTTGTCGGCCTGAACTATACGGACGACACGCATGAGCTCGTAGGCGACGCGGAGGCCCTGCAGGACTTTGCGCGGAGCAACGATGTGGCCGGCGTGGTCCATCCCGATGCGGTGGACATCATGCTCGACGATCTGCACACCCGTATGATCGACGGAGTCGCGGACGAAGGGGCGACCCTTGACAGCTTCCAAGTGCGTGCCCGCGACGGTTACTTTCGGGTCAATGGTGCCGCGAGCAATTCCGAAGGCACGGTGAACTTCTCGTTTCGAGTCGTGCCGAGCATGTTTCATACGCGTCCGGGGGTCAATTTCCAGTACTTGAAAAAGCCAAGGCGGGTATACAGCCGCACCTGGGCGGCGCTGGAGTTCCATATCGAAGGCGTCGAGACCAACGTTGATCGAGCTTGGTGGGTAGTCCTGTTCGGCGAGGTGATTCTCGGCATTCTGACTGTGGGGCTTTCAATCCTTTACGTCGAAGGCTTGGTGAGCGCTGCTGCCGCGAGCTTCAGCGGACGGATCGAGGCTGCGAAATCCGGCGCAGCCGCACGGATCCGGCGGACGATCCCGCCTCCCGGCGGAATCAGTGTCCGGATTGGCCTCGACCAGTTCGAGATCACCGAATCCGGAGTCTTCATCGGCATCTCGGTACGGGCAACCGCCTCGCCCGCGCTGCTGCTCGGACCCACGACCGTGCCGGCAACTTATCGCAACGATGTTCTGCGCTACATCGTGCGACCGCCGTCAGGGGTCGCGCGAAATGATCCAAGGCTCCGCATTCGATGGACCCTCGAGGACCGCACGAACAATGTCGTCCTGCAAGATACGGACGGCTCTGCCGTCGGACGGCTGGTGTTCGAGTTCTCGCCCGCGTCCTCCACCGCAACCGACTTCGGCGTCGTCGCCCGGCTCTATCGTCAACTGGGGGTGACAGTGTCAGACCTCGCAACCCAGTCCGTGAATCTGCACATAAGGTCGGCCTTGCCGCCGGACGCCTACGTTCGATGGCGCTGGCAGGGATCGAACCCGCAAATCGCCGTCGACGAGACCTCCGATATCTGGACTTACCGCGGCGAGGTGAGAGTAGACCGCTATTCGGAATGGCACCGCACCGATGCACCTTGCCGTTCCGTCAGTGTGCCGGCCCGGTATCGGTTCGAGATCGAGAAAGCCGATCGATTGCCGTTCTCGCTGCGGCTGCTGGAGAATCACCGCAAGGGTCTGTGCCCCTACTGCTTCTACGGCGGGCCAGCGGGCATTAATCCGAACCTGTGACGCGTGTCTGGTCTCCGATTGCCTCGGCCGCCCGCACCTGCATTGGGGCATGAATTGGCTGGAGGTACGGCTCGACCCGGCCTCTTGGGGTGCCCCCGCCACCCGCAACCTTGCGGCGCAGAACCCTGACCCGGTGCGCGCGACGCTTACCCTCCCTCAAGGCATCGCCTCAATAGTCCTCCGCTCGTGCAATGGCCCTGTCGCGCGGTTCCGCCGGCGGGGTTCGGGGGCATGAGGGTGGGGGGTCCGTGCGGAAGCGTTTCGCCGTCAAGGCTGCGTTCGGCCATTCCTTTCTCAAGAATCTGAGCATCGGGCGCAATTTCCTGGTGGTGTTCGCGGTGCTGATGGTGAGCCTCGGCGCCGTCGCGCTGGTCGGCATGAGCGGCATGCGCGGCATCCTCGCCACCTTCGACCACGCCGCCGGCGCCTATGCCGCCTCCAAGCTCGCGGGCAGCTCGAGGCGACCGCCGCGCGCGTCGTCGCGGCCGAGAGCGCCCATCTCCGGCTCGGCTGACGGCCCATCTATCATCCGCGCCTCATTGTCCGGATTTCAGCGACGTGGCTCACCTGCCTTCAAACCCCTTGCAAGGCTTGCCAGTGCTTGCATAGTTCCAGGATGACCAAGGCCGAGACCATCGTTGCGGAACTGACGTCGCTCTACGACGGCGCGGTGGAGCGCCTGCGCGGCGCCCTGACCGCCTACATCGAGACCGGCGAGCGCCCGGATCCCGATCTGCGCGCGCACGGCGCCTTCGCCTATCCCGAGATCCGGCTGCGCTATCGCGGCCTGGGCGAGAGCCATGTGCCGCCGCGCTCGTTCGGCCGGCTGATCACGCCCGGCGCATACGCGATCAGCGTGACCCGCCCCGCGCTCTTCGCCGACTATCTGGTCGCTCAGCTCGAGCTCCTGATCGAGGATTACGACGTCGAGGTGGAGGCGGTTCCGGGCCGCCAGGAGATTCCCTTTCCCTACGTGCTCGAGTCGGGGCCGGACCTCGCGCTCGCCGACGTGAGGGCGGCCGACCTGGCGCGCTGGTTCCCCGCGACCGAGCTCGCCGACATCGGCGACGAGATCGCCGACGGCGTGCTGTCGAGCCTGCCCGACGCGGTGCGCCCGCTCGCGCTGTTCGACGCGCTCAGGACCGATTTCTCGCTCGCGCGGCTGCGCCACTACACCGGCACGCCGCCCGAGCATGTCCAGCGCTTCATCCTCTTCACCAACTATCACCGCTATATCGATGAGTTCGTCCGCTGGGCATGCCGGCAGCTCAGTTCCGGCGGCCCCTATACCGCGCTCTCGGGCGCGGACGGGGTGATGGTGCTGCCGGACACCGCCGATCCCGAGCGCGCCGTCGCCGACAGCGCGTGGCGCCGGCACCAGATGCCGGCCTATCACCTGATGGCCGAGGGGCGGATGGGGATCAGCGTCGTCAATATCGGCATCGGGCCCCCCAACGCCAAGACCATCACCGACCATCTCGCGGTCCTTCGCCCCGAGGCGTGGCTGATGATCGGGCATTGCGGCGGGCTCCGGCCCAG
>DASURT010000216.1:0-4935 GCA_036375515.1 Sphingomicrobium sp. | reverse complement strand
CTCGAGCTCGGCTCGGTCTGGCGGCGGCTGGGCGCGGAGGTCATTGTGGTCGAGTTCCTCGATCAGATCCTGCCCGGCTTCGACGGCGACGTGCGCAAGGAAGCCAACAAGATCTTCAAGAAGCAGGGCTTCGAGTTCAAGCTTTCGACCAAGGTCACCAAGGCCGAGGCAAAGGGCAAAGTCGTCACCCTGACCATCGAACCGGCGAATGGCGGCGCTTCGGAGACGATCGAGGCCGACGTCGTGTTGGTGTCGATCGGCCGCAAGCCCAACACCGAGGGTCTGGCGCTCGACAAGGCCGGGCTGCAGACCAACAACCGCGGGCAGATCGAGACCGACCACGATTTCCGCACCAGGGTGCCGGGCATCTGGGCGATCGGCGACGTGATCCCTGGCCCGATGCTTGCGCACAAGGCCGAGGACGAGGGCATCGCCGTCGCCGAGAATATCGCGGGCCTCACCGGAATCGTGAACCACGCCGTGATTCCGTCGGTCGTTTACACCATGCCCGAGATCGCCGGCGTCGGTCTCACCGAGGAAGACGCAAAAAAGGACGGCGAGGTGAAGGTCGGTAAATTCCCGATGCTTGCCAACAGCCGCGCCAAGACCAACCGCGAGCCCGATGGCTTCGTAAAGGTCGTCGCGGACGCGAAGACCGACCGCGTGCTCGGCGTGTGGATGGTCGCCTCGGTCGCGGGGACGATGATCGCCCAGGCCGCGCAGGCGATGGAGTTCGGCGCGACCAGCGAGGATATCGCCTACACCTGCCACGCCCACCCGACGCACAGCGAGGCCTTGAAGGAAGCGGCGATGGCGGTGACCGGCAAGCCGATCCACATCTGAAGTCGGTCATTGCGAGGAGCCCCGGACCTGATCCGGGGCGACGCGGCAATCCAGACTGGATTGCTTCGCTACGCTCGCAATGACGAATAGGGCAGTGGCTCTTGCGGAGCCGCGCTGCGCGGCGCCAGCTCCTTCTGCCACAGCCCGACATGGAGCCATTCGCCCATCTTGAAGCCGACTCCCCGATAGGTGCCGGCATAGGTGAAGCCGAGCTTCTCGTGCAGCGCGATGCTCGCCGGGTTGGGCAAGGCGATCGCGCCGATCGCGGCGACATAGCCCTGGCGCTCCAGCAGCTCGAGCAATGGCGTCAGCAGCTCCCGGCCGACGCCCCGGCCGCAGGCTTCAGGCGCCAGGTAGATGCCGGTCTCGACGGTCCAGCGGTACGCCGGGCGGGCTCGGAACGGCGAGCTCGCCGCATAGCCGAGGATGCGACCGTCCTCCTCGGCGATGAACCACGGGTGGAATCCGGGCCTGTCGCCGGCGATCCGTCGCGCCATTTCCGCAGCGTCCGGCGCGATCTCCTCGAAGCTGATCGAGCTTTCCTCGACATAGGGCCGATAGATCGCTGCGAGCCCGGCGGCATCCGTCTCGACCGCGAGGCGGATCAGGACAGCCATTCCCGGAGGACGTCGAGCAGGCTCAGGTCCTTCGCACCGATCGGGACCGGAGCCGGCGCCGGGCACTCGAGGCAACGCGCCTGGATGCTCGGCCCCGAGAGGATCGAGCGGACCTCCTGGATGGCCTGGACAAGCTGCTGCTGCGGCCTCCCGGCGAGCATCGCGAACGCGTCGGTCGCCGGGATTTCGTCATCCGGCTCCTCGAACGCGAAGGTGTCGATCAGCTCGTCGCGGAAGCTCCGGGGCGGTTCCAGATATTCCACGCCCCGCTCGTCGCCGAGCCTTGCGAGCTCAGCCGCCTTGGCGATCGCCTCCTGCATCCCGCCGAACCCGTCGACCAGGCCGAGCTGGCGAGCGGTGCCGCCGTCCCACACGCGGCCTTGCGCGATCCGGTCGACTTCGGCCGGGGTCTTGTGGCGCGACGCGGCGACGATGCTCAGAAACCGCCCGTACATCGATTCGACGCCGGCCTGGATCAGCCGGCTCGCTTCCGGCGACGGGCCCTTGAGGAGATCCGGCTCGCCCGCGAGCGGCGTCGCTTTGACCCCGTCCACCCCGATGCCGAGTTTCCGGAGCGTGCCCTGGAAGCTCGGAAGCACCCCGAACACGCCGATCGAGCCGGTGATCGTCGAGGGCTCTGCGTAGATGAAATCGGCCGGAGTGGCGGCCCAATACCCCCCCGAGGCCGCGACATTGCCCATCGAGACGACGACCGGGATTTTTTGCGCTTTCGCCTCGATCAGTGCCTGGCGAATGCGTTCCGACGCCAGCACCGAGCCGCCGGGACTGTCGATCCGCACGACCAGCGCCTTGATGCCGCCCTCGCGGATTCCTCGTCCGATCTCCTGCGCGATCGTGTCGCCTCCGGCCGAGCCCGCCGACGCCTTGCCGTCGACGATCATCCCGGCGACGGTCACGATTCCGATCGGCCCGTCCGGCTCCTCGTCGACGCTATCGCGAATGTAGGACCCAAGCTTGATCCGCTTGAAGCCACCGGTTTCGCCGCGGTCCGTGCCGCCGAGCTCGGCGAGCCGGGTCTCGAACGCCTGGCGGTCGCCGATCTTGTCGATGAGACCGGCCTGCAGCGCCGCCTTCGCCATGTCGCCGCCCGCCCGGTCGACCGCTCCCGGCATGTCGCGAAGGAAGGAATCGACGTCGGCCCTGGGCCGCGCCTGCCTGACGCTCTGGCGCCAGGTCTCGAGCACCGCCTGGTCGAGCGCCAGATAGTTCTGCCGCGCTTCGGGCGACATGTCGTTGCGGATGTAGGGCTCGACCGCCGACTTGTAGGTGCCGACGCGATAGACGTTCGCGGTCACTCCCAATTTGTCGAGCAGCCCCTTGTAATAGAGGTTCGAGCCGCCGGGGCCGGTGATCGCCACCGCTCCCAGCGGGTTCAGCCAAATCTCCGAGGCCGCGGACGCGAGCTGGTAGCCGTCGTCGGTGTAGCCGGTCGCATAAGCGACGACCGGCTTGCCGGAGGCGCGCACGCGCCGGACGGCGTCGGCGACGTCACCGACCGCGGTCTGGCCAGCGCCGAGGAAGCCGTCGAGGTCGAGCGCGACCGCCTTCACCCGCCCATCGTCCTTCGCCGCGTCGAGCGCGGCGATAAGATCGCGCAGGCGATACTGGCGGACCCTGCTGCCTCCCGCGACGTCGGCCCATTCGAGCGGGGCGGGCTGCTCGACGATGCTCCCCTTGAGGTCGAGGTCGAGAACCCCTTCGCCGACGGGCGCCGGACGCGCCGACAAGGCCGTGTAGAGCAGGCCGAAGAACAGCAGCATGGCGACGAGCACCAGGGCATCCTTGATGCCGACGAGCAGTTTCCAGATGGCGCGGACGAACTTCATTTAGGACCTCGATTTGAGTCCGTTGCCAGCTAGCCCAGAAGAGACGTCATTGCGACCCCGGCCCGGAGCCGGGGGAAGCAATCCAGACTCTCACTGCTGGATTGCTTCGTCGCCTTGCTCCTCGCAATGACGAACCAATGGATGCCACGGCCAAGATTTCACCGGCGGTTCCGCACGGAGCATGGCGCCGGGAAATTCGGGCGACGATCGCGCTCGCCTGGCCGCTGATCCTCTCCAACCTGACGATGGCACTCATCCAGGCGACCGACGTGGTCCTGATGGGCTGGCTCGGGGCGCGGCAGCTGGCGGCGGCAGCGCTGGGGCTGAACCTGACCTTCGCCTTCAGCCTGATCTGCCTCGGACTCGTCACTGCCTCCTCGCCGCTCATGGCCACGGCGCTCGGAGCGAAGCTGCGGTCGGTGAAGGACGTGCGGCGTACCTACCGCCAGTCCTTCTGGCTGATCGGAACCGTCACCCTGCCGGTCTGGCTGATTCTGTGGAATTCCGAAGGCCTGATCCTGACGCTGGGTCAGGAGCCGGCGCTCGCCCGCGACGCCCAGACCTTCCTGCACGGCTACATGTGGTCGATGCTGCCGTTCCTGCTGTTCCAGGCGATGCGCAACTTCGTCGCCGCGCTCGAGCGGCCCGGATGGGTGCTGGCGATCAGCCTGACGGGGATCGCCCTGAACGCGTTCCTGAGCTGGGCGCTCATCTTTGGGCATTTCGGCCTTCCCGCGCTTGGCATTTTCGGCGGCGGCCTTGGAAGCTCGATCGTCTGGATGCTGCTCGCGGCAATGCTTGCCATCGTGATCGCGACCGATCGGCAGTTCCGGCGCTTCCATCTGTTCGGACGCTTCTGGAAGCCGGACTGGCCGCGTTATCGCAAGCTGTGGCGCCTGGGGCTCCCGATCGGTCTCGCCATGGGGTTCGAGGGCGGCGTGTTCAGCGCCGCCGCTTATCTGATGGGCCTGATCGGCGCCGAATCCGTCGCCGCGCACGCCGTCGCGCTGCAGATCGCCGCGATCTCCTTCATGGTCCCATGGGGCCTCGCCCAGGCGGCCACGGTTCGGGTCGGGCTGGCCCTCGGCCGCCGGGACGCCGCGGCCATCACTCGCGCGGGGTGGACGGCGTGGACGCTCGGGGTGGCCTTCATGGGGCTGATGGCGCTCGTCATGTGGTCGATCCCACGCGAACTGATCACCATCTTCCTCGACGATACGCCGGCCAACGCGCCGGTCATCGGACTCGCGGTCTCGTTCCTGGTGATCGCCGCCATCTTCCAGATCGCCGACGGCGCGCAGGTCGTCGCCGCCGGAATGCTTCGCGGGCTCCACGACACCCGGGTGCCGATGATCTTCACGTTCGTCGGCTATTGGGGCATCGGGATCGGGGTCGGCGCCTGGCTTGCGTTTGCCCGGGGCTGGCGCGGCCAGGGCATCTGGACCGGCCTTGCCGTCGGCCTCGCGATCGTCGCCGTGCTGATGATGTGGCGCTGGTTGCGCCGCGGCACGATCGGGCTCGTTCCGGCAACGCGATAAAAAGCCGAGCCGGCCACCGTTGACGGATGAACGGCGGACAACCATATGCGCGGCATCGCTGGCACTCTCCCCACGAGAGTGCCAACGGAG
>DASURT010000215.1:0-8252 GCA_036375515.1 Sphingomicrobium sp. | reverse complement strand
CCCCAGCGGGGTGAAAATTGGGTGATACCGCCGGAGACTGGCTCCGGGCTGCGTCCCCGCCGCTTCCTCAAGGGAGCACTAGCCCAGGCGGGGCACGCAAAATGTTTGGACGGGCTGCACGCACCTCGGATTGCCGGGGGTGCCTCTGTGGAGGAGTTTTGGTCATGCGCACCGGCGTGATCGCGAAGAAGGTCGGAATGACCCGCCTGTTCCAGGCGGACGGACGGCACGTGCCCGTCACCGTCCTCCAGCTGGACGATGTCCAGGTCATCGGCCGCCGGGAGACGGATCGCGACGGCTATTCCGCCGTCCAGCTCGGCGCGGGCGCGGCCAAGGCCAAGAACGTCGCCAAGCCGCAGCGCGTCGCCTTCGGCAAGGCCGAGGTCGAGCCCAAGGCGAAGGTCGTCGAGTTCCGCGTCGCCGACGACGCTCTGCTCGACGTCGGAGCGCACATCAGCGCCGACCATTTCGTCCCCGGCCAGCTGGTCGACGTCGCCGGAGTGACGCAGGGCAAGGGCTTCGCCGGCGCCATGAAGCGCTGGGGCTTCAGCGGTCTTCGCGCGACCCACGGCGTTTCGCTGTCGCACCGCTCGCACGGCTCGACCGGACAGCGCCAGGATCCGGGCAAGGTATTCAAGAACAAGAAGATGGCCGGCCACATGGGTGCCCGCAATCGCACCCAGCAGAACCTCGAGATCGTCCGCACCGACCCGATCCGCGGCCTGCTGTTCATCAAGGGCTCGGTTCCCGGTCACAAGGGCAGCTGGCTGACCGTCAGCGACGCGATCAAGCTTCCGCGCCCGGACGCCGCGCCTTATCCGGCGGGCATCCTCGAGCAGCTGAAGGAAGGCGAGGTCCACGTCCCCGAGGCGGGCCTGGTCGACGAAGCGGCGGTCCACGAAATCCCGGCGCTACCGAGCGACGAGGAAGTCGCGGCCATCGCCGCGGAGCAGGAAGCGGGTGCTGCCGCCGAGGCTGAAGCTGCCGAAGCGGCCGAGACTGAAGCAGCCGACGCGGCCCAAGTGGCAGAAAATGAAAAAGCCCGCGCGGCCGAGGAGAGCATTAAGCCTGCCTCCGATGCCGACGAAGGCAAGGAAGGCTAAGATGAAGGTCAAGGTACAGACCCTCGGCAACTCCGACTCCGCCAAGACAGGCGGGGACATCGAGCTCAAGGACGACATTTTCGGTGTCGAGCCCAGGGCCGACATCCTCCACCGAGTCGTCACCTGGCAGCTCGTCAACCGCCGCGCTCCCGCGCGTGCGGCCCGCGAGCGCAGCGATGTCGCGCGCACCGGCAAGAAGTTCGGTCGCCAGAAGGGCGGCGGAACGGCCCGGCACGGCGACCGCAGGGCGCCGATCTTTATCGGCGGCGGCAAGGCCCACGGCCCGCGCGCCCGGGTGTTCACCTCGAGCCTCAACAAGAAGGTGCGTGCGCTCGGCCTCAAGATGGCGCTGTCGTCGAAGGCGCTCGGTGGCCAGTTGATCGTGCTCGACAACCTCGACGTCGCCGAGGGCAAGACCAGGGAGCTGAAGGCGAGGCTCGGCAAGCTCGGCCTCGGCAAGACGGTGCTGGTGGTCGACGGCGACGCGCTGAACGTCGGTTTCGCCCGCGCGTCGTCCAATCTCGGACACGTCAACCTGCTCCCGGCGGTCGGCGCCAACGTTTACGACATCATGCGCCACGAGACGCTGGTCCTCACCCGCGCCGCGGTCGAGAAGCTGGAGGACCGCTTCAATGGCTAAGAAGTCGCAGCAGCAGGCGCCGGACGCGCGCCACTACGACATCGTGCTCAGCCCCCACATCACCGAGAAGTCGACGATGCTGTCGGAGACGAACGCGGTGGTGTTCAAGGTCGCGCCCAGGGCGACCAAGCCCGAGATCAAAGCCGCGATCGAGGCCCTGTTCGGGGTCAAGGTCACCAACGTGAACACCATGGTGTCGAAGGGAAAGACCAAGCGGTGGAAGGGCAGGCCCTACCAGCGCTCGGACGTGAAGAAGGCGATCATCACCCTCGCCGAGGGCCAGTCGATCGACATTACGGAAGGGGTCAAGGCGTAATGGCTCTGAAGCAATATAAGCCGACCTCTCCGGCTCGCCGCGGCCTGATCCTGGTCGACCGCGCGAACCTGTGGAAGGGCAAGCCGGTCAAGAAGCTGACCGAAGGCAAGACCAAGACGGGCGGCCGCAACAACAAGGGCCACGTGACCTCGCGCGGGATCGGCGGCGGCCACAAGCAGCGCTATCGTGTCGTCGATTTCAAGCGCCGCACCTGGGACGTTCCGGCGACGGTCGAGCGCCTCGAATATGACCCAAACCGCTCGGCCTTCATCGCGCTCGTCACTTACGAGGGCGGTGAGCAGGCCTACATCCTCGCGCCGCAGCGCCTCGCGCCCGGCGACAAGGTGATCGCCGGCAAGCGGGTCGACGTGAAGCCGGGCAACGCGATGGAGATCGGTCAGATGCCGATCGGAACCATCGTCCACAACGTCGAGATGAAGCCCGGCAAGGGCGGCCAGATCGCGCGCGCGGCGGGCACCTATGTGCAGGTCGTCGGCCGCGACCGCGGAATGGTCATCGTCAGGCTCAATTCAGGCGAGCAGCGGTACATCCGCTCGGACTGTATGGCGACGGTCGGCGCGGTGTCGAACCCCGACAACGCGAACCAGACGCTCGCCAAGGCCGGCCGCACCCGGTGGATGGGCAAGCGCCCGCTGACCCGCGGCGTCGCCAAGAACCCGGTCGACCACCCCCATGGCGGCGGTGAGGGCCGGACCTCAGGCGGCCGTCATCCGGTCACTCCGTGGGGCAAGCCGACCAAGGGCGCCCGCACTCGTCACAACAAGTCGACCGACAAGTTCATCATCCGGTCGCGTCACGCGAAGAAGAAGGGTTAATCCATGGCCCGTTCCGTCTGGAAAGGTCCGTTCGTCGAGCTTTCGCTGCTGAAGAAGGCGGAAGCCGCGCAGGACAAGGGTGGCCGAGCGCCGATCAAGACCTGGTCGCGCCGCTCGACGATCCTGCCGCAGTTCGTCGGCCTGACCTTCAACGTCTACAACGGCCGCAAGTTCGTGCCGGTGTCGGTCAACGAGGACATGGTCGGGATGAAGCTCGGCGAGTTCGCGCCGACGCGCACGTTCCACGGCCACGCGTCCGACAGGAAGGTCAAGCGCTGATGGGCAAGCAAGCTGCGCCGCGCAAGGTCGGCGACAAGGAAGCGCTGGCGATCGGCAACACCATCCGTGGGTCGGCGCGCAAGCTCAACCTCGTCGCGGGCCTGATCCGTGGCCGCAAGGTCGAGGAGGCGCTGAACATCCTGAAGTTCTCACCCAAGGCGATGGCCGACGATGTGCGCAAGGTGCTCGCGTCCGCGATCGCCAATGCGGAAAACAACCACAACCTCGACGTCGATGCTCTGGTCGTCACCGAGGCGAGCGTCGGCAAGTCGATCTCGATGAAGCGCTTCGCGACCCGTGCCCGCGGCCGCTCGGCGCGGATCGTGAAGCCGTTCAGCCAGATTCGGGTCGTCGTTCGCGAGCAGGAAGAAGCGTAAATGGGTCAGAAATCCTCTCCTGTCGGGCTTCGCCTGCAGATCAACCGCACCTGGGACAGCCGCTGGTTCGCGGAAGGCCAGGATTACGGGCGGCTGCTGCTCGAGGACCTGAAGATCCGCCGCTACATCCTCGAGAAGGCGCCGCAGGCCGCAATCTCCAAGGTCGTGATCGAGCGCCCGGCGAAGATCTGCCGAATCTCCATCTATGCCGCCCGTCCCGGCGTGATCATCGGCAAGAAGGGCGCGGACATCGAGAAGCTGAAGCGCGAGCTGCAGCGGATGACCGGGTCCGAGGTGAGCCTCAACATCGTCGAGATCCGCAAGCCCGAGGTCGACGCCAAGCTCGTCGCGCAGGGCGTCGCCGACCAGCTCGAGCGCCGCATCGCTTTCCGCCGCGCGATGAAGCGCGCGGTGCAGTCGGCGCTGCGCCTGGGCGCCGAGGGCATCCGGATCACCTGCTCGGGCCGCCTCGGCGGAGCCGAGATCGCGCGCACCGAATGGTACCGCGAGGGCCGGGTTCCCCTGCACACGCTCCGCGGCAACGTCGATTACGCCGAGGCCGAGGCGCACACCGCCTATGGCGTCTGCGGAGTGAAGGTGTGGGTCTTCAAGGGCGAGATTTTCGCCCACGATCCGCTCGCCCAGGACCGGCTGATGATGGAGGCCCAGACCTCCGGAGTCCGCCCGGCCCGCGAAGAGCGCGGCAACCGGTAAGCGCGAAGGAAGAGTAAGACATGCTGCAACCCAAGCGCACCAAGTTCCGCAAGGCGTTCAAGGGCCGCATCCACGGCAACGCCAAGGGCGGGACCGAATTGAACTTCGGCGCCTTCGGCCTGAAGGCCATGGAGCCGGAGCGGATCACCGCGCGCCAGATCGAGGCGGCTCGCCGCGCGATCACGCGTCACATCAAGCGCACCGGGCGTCTCTGGATCCGTGTGTTCCCCGACGTTCCGGTGAGCTCGAAGCCGGCCGAAGTCCGGATGGGCTCGGGCAAGGGCTCGCCCGAATTCTGGGTCGCCCGGGTCAAGCCGGGCCGGATCCTGTTCGAGCTCGACGGCGTGTCGGGCTCGCTAGCCAAGACGGCGTTCGAGCGTGCCGCGGAGAAGCTGCCGATCAAGACGAAGGTCGTGGCCCGCCTGGGCGAGAGCCTCGCCGGAGAGGAAGGATAAGATGGCCGCCAGGGACGACCTCAAGGTGAAGACCGACGACCAGCTGCAGGTGCAGCTTGGCGACCTGAAGCGCGAGCAGTTCAACCTGCGCTTCCAGTCGGCGACCAACCAGCTCGAGAAGCCGAGCCGTGTTCGCGAGGTGCGCCGCACCATCGCGCGCATCAAGACGCTTCAGAACCAGCGCGCCCGCACGGCCGCGGCAAACGCCGCGGCGAAGGGCTGAGGAGAGTTACGAGATGCCAAAGCGCGTCCTCACCGGCACCGTGGTGTCAGACAAGGCTGAAAAGACGGTCGTGGTCCGCGTCGAGCGGCGGGTGAAGCACCCGCTCTACGGCAAGATCATCAAGCTGTCGAAGAAGTACCACGCTCACGATGCGGCGAACGAGTTCCACGCCGGCGAGATCGTGCGCATCGAGGAGTGCGCTCCGATCTCCAGGCTGAAGACGTGGAAGGTCGTCGATCGCCTCGGCGTGGCCAGGGCCGCCCCGGTCGAGATCGCCGAGCCGGAAGCGCTCGCCCCCGAAGCCGAGCCCGCGAAGCCGGCCGAGGAAAAGGCCGAGAAGAAGCCCGCGAAGAAGACGACCAAAAAGGCGAAGGCCAAGGACGTCGCGGAAGCGGACGCCTGAGAAGAATTTGAGAGGATAAGGGTCGAACCATGATCCAGATGCAGTCCAACCTGGACGTTGCGGACAACAGCGGGGCGAAGCGCGTCCAGTGCATCAAGGTGCTGGGCGGCTCCAAGCGCCGCACCGCGGGCGTCGGCGACATCATCGTCGTTTCCGTCAAGGAAGCGGCGCCGCGCGGCCGGGTGAAGAAGGGCGACGTCCATCGCGCGGTGATCGTCCGCACCGCGAAGGACATTCGGCGTCCCGACGGATCGGTGATCCGCTTCGATTCCAACGCCGCGGTGCTGGTCAACAAGAACGAGGAGCCGATCGGCACCCGCATCTTCGGCCCGGTGGTCCGCGAACTCCGCGCCAGGAAGCACATGAAAATCATCTCGCTCGCGCCGGAGGTGCTGTGATGGCGGCGCAGAAGATCAAGAAAGGCGACAAGGTCGTCGTCCTGTCCGGCAAGGACAAGGGCCGCACCGGTGACGTCGTCAAGATGATGCCGAAGGAAGGCAAGGTGATCGTGTCGGGGATCAACGTCCACGCGCGCCACCGCAAGCCGTCGCAGCTCAATCCCCAGGGTGGGATCGAGCGCAAGGAAGCGCCGCTGCACGTGTCGAAGGTCGCGATTGCCGATCCCAAGACCGGCCAGCCGACCCGCGTCCGCTTCGAGGAGCGCGACGGCAAGAAGGTCCGCGTCGCGGCCAAGTCTGGAGAGCTGATCCATGGCTGACAAGGAAAAGAAGGTCGACGAGGCGCAGGAGCCCGTGACCGAGCAGGTCGAGGTAGAGCGAGTCGGCGAAGCGGAGAAGGCCGAAGCCGAGGCGATCGAAGCACTGCCCAAGGTCGAGAAGGCCGAGGCGCCAAAGCCCGAGAAGGTGGCCGATAAGCCCTCGAAGGTGCCGGCCGGCTACAAGCCGCGGCTCAAGGCGGACTATGACGAGCGCATCGTCCCGGCGATGATCGAGCGGTTCGGCTACAAGAACAAGCTCGAGGTTCCCCGGCTCGAGAAGATCGTCGTCAACATGGGCGTCGGCGAGGCGACCCAGGACAAGAAGCGCGTCGAGACCGCGGCGGCGGAGATGCAGCAGATCGCGGGCCAGAAGCCGGTGATCACCAAGGCGAAAAAGTCGATCGCCCAATTCAAGCTGCGCGAAGGCATGCCGATCGGTTGCAAGGTCACCCTGCGGCGCGAGCGCATGTTCGAGTTCCTCGATCGTCTCGTGACGATCGCGCTCCCGCGCGTCCGCGATTTCCGTGGGCTGAACCCCAGGTCGTTCGACGGCCGCGGCAATTATGCGCTGGGCCTCAAGGAGCAGATCATCTTCCCCGAAATCAACTACGACCAGATCGACAAGGTCCGGGGAATGGACGTCATCATCACCACGACCGCGAAGACGGACGACGAGGCGCGCGAGCTGCTGCGCCTGTTCAACTTCCCCTTCCCGGCAGAGGAGCAGCGGGAGGCCGCGTAGAATTAGCCCTCTCCCGCGTGCGGGAGAGGGTTGGGTGAGGGTTTTGCCTTACCCGATTGGAGCAACCGAGGACCTGGAAGAAGGAAGAACAGGCCCTCACCCCGTCCCTCTCCCGCAAGCGGGAGAGGGGGAAAGTAGGAAGAGAAGAACTTAAGTCATGGCGAAACTGAGTTCGATCAACAAGAACGAGCGGCGCAAGAAGCTCGTCCGGAAGCATGCTGCGAAGTACGCGAAGCTGAGAGCGATCGCGGACGACGAGAGCAAGGACGAGACGGAGCGCCTGATCGCGCGTCTGAAGATGGCCGAGGTGCCGCGCAATGCGAACCCGACGCGGGTTCGCAACCGCTGCGAGCTGACCGGCCGGTCGCGCGCTTATTACCGCAAGTTCCGCCTGTCGCGGATCATGCTCCGGGAGCTGGCCAACAAGGGCCTGATCCCCGGTGTCATCAAGTCGAGCTGGTAAGGGATTGTAACGGATGGCGATGACCGATCCTCTGGGTGATATGCTCACCCGCATCCGCAACGGCCAGCAGGCGCGCAGGGATTCGATCCTGACTCCGGCATCGAAGCTGCGCGCGCATGTGCTCGACGTGCTTCAGCGCGAGGGCTACATCCGCGGCTATTCGGAAGAGCAGCTTGCCGGCCAGCGCGGCCTGCGCATCGAGCTCAAATATTTCGAAGGGCAGCCCGCGATCCAGCATCTGGCGCGCGTGTCGAAGCCCGGCCGCCGAGTCTATTCGGCCGCGCGCGAGCTTCCGCGCATTCGCAACGGGCTGGGTACGGTGATCGTGTCGACCCCTCGCGGCGTGCTGTCGGACGCCGAAGCGCGCGATCAGAATGTTGGCGGCGAAGTGCTGGCGGAGGTGTTCTGATGTCCCGCATTGGCAAGAAACCGGTTCCGATGCCTTCGGGCGTGACGGCCACGGTCGAGGGCCGGACCCTGACCGTGAAGGGCCCCAAGGGCACGCTGTCGATGCAGCTACTCGACGATCTCGTGAAATATGAGGTCGGCGAAGGCGAGATCCGACTGACCCCGCTCACCGAAGCGGAGCGCAACCGCGCCGCGTGGGGTATGACCCGCACCAACGTGCAGAACCTCGTCACCGGAGTGACCGAGGGCTTCACCAAGGTGCTCGAGATCAGCGGCGTCGGCTACCGCGCCCAGGCCCAAGGCAAGAACCTGCGCCTGCAGCTCGGCTACAGCCACGACGTGAACTTCCCTGTTCCGGAAGGTATCGAGGTCAAGACTCCCGACCAGAACACGGTCGAGATCAGCGGCATCGATCGCCAGAAGGTCGGGCAGGTCGCCGCCGAGATCCGCCGCTGGCGCAAGCCCGAGCCGTACAAGGGCAAGGGCATCAAGTACCGCGGCGAGTACATCTTCCGCAAAGAAGGCAAGAAGAAGTAAGTCATGGCGAAACTCTCTCTCTTCGATCGCCGCCGCCG
>DASURT010000214.1:0-5024 GCA_036375515.1 Sphingomicrobium sp. | reverse complement strand
CGGGAGCCGGCCTTCGGCGACATCGAATATCTCGATCTCGAACCCGGGTCCGAGCATTCGGACGAACATCGAGGGATAGTCGCCGAACCGTTCGGCGAGATCGCCGGGAGGCCGGCCGGTCTCGAGGATTGCGAGCTTCATGTGCGCCGCCTTGCCACCATGATTGGCATGGGCCAATGCTTCATCCGATGCAGGGGAACAACTGGCTCGAAGGCCGCCACGCGCTGATTACCGGCGGAGGCACCGGCATCGGCGCCGCGGCCGCCGCCCATCTTCATGCGGCCGGAGCGAGGATCACCGTCACCGGCCGCCGCCTCGAGCCTATCCAGGAAACGGCGAAGCGGCTGGGCGGATATGCCGTTTCGTGCGACGTCACCCAGCCGGGCGAGATCGCCAATGGTTTCGAGGAAGCGCGGACGATCAACGGCCCGATCGAGATGCTGATCGTCAATGCCGGGATCGCCGAGAGCGCGCCATTCCACAAGATGACGCGCGAGAGCTGGGACCGGATCATCGCGGTCAATTTGACCGCGGCGTTCGATTGCGCGCAGGCCGCGCTCAAGGATTTGCTCGCGAGCGAGAACGGGCGGCTGGTGTTCGTCGCCTCGGTCGCGTCGCTGCGCGGCGTGCCCTACGCTGCCCATTACGCCGCCTCGAAGCACGGCCTCCTCGGTCTGATGCGCTCGATGGCCGCCGAATATGCCAAGACCAACATGACCGTGAACGCGGTCTGCCCCGGCTATGTCGATACGCCGATGACCGACCAGTCGGTCGCGCGCGTGTCCGAGATCACCGGCCGGAGCGAGGGCGACGCACGGTCGGCGATCACGAACATGAACGCGAGCGGCCGCCTGGTTCACCCCGACGCCATCGGAACCATGATCCTGACTTTGTGCCTGCCGCAGAGCCGCGACGTGAACGGTGCGGCGGTGACCATCGACGGAGGGACGAGCGCGTGAGCTTCGATCCCGCGGCCTTCGCCCCGACGCACTTCCTGTGGAGCTTCGAAGACGGGGTCGCGACGATCACCCTCAACCGCCCCGATAAGAAGAACCCGCTGACGTTCGAAAGCTATGAGGAACTGCGCGCGACCTTCTACCGGCTCGACCAGACCTGGTCGGTCAAGGCCGTGATCCTTGCCGGCGCGGGCGGCAATTTCTGCTCGGGCGGCGACGTTCACGAGATCATCGGTCCGCTGACGAAGATGGACGAGCGCGGCCTGCTCCAGTTCACCCGCATGACCGGCGACCTCGTCCGCGCGATGCGCGCCTGCCCGCAGCCGATCGTCGCCGCGGTCGAGGGCGTCTGCGCCGGTGCCGGAGCGATTCTCGCCATGGCCAGCGACCTTCGCCTGGCGGCGCCGGATGCGAAGACGGCGTTCCTGTTCAGCCGCGTCGGCTTGTCGGGGGCGGACATGGGCGCCTGCGCGATCCTGCCGCGGATCATCGGCCACGGCCGCGCCGCGGAGCTTTTGTTCACCGGCCGCAGCATGACCGCCGAGGAAGGGCTCGCCTGGGGCTTCTGGAACCGCGTCACGGACAATGTGGTGGATGAGGCGCGGACCCTCGCCCGCGATCTCGCATCGGGCCCGAACATCGCCCATGCCGTGACCAAGAAGCAGCTCGACGCCGAATGGCATTTGTCGATCGAGGACGCGCTGGAGTTGGAAGCGCAAGCGCAGGCGCGTTGCATGCAGACGAGGGATTTCCACCGGGCTTACGAGGCGTTCGCGGCGAAACGGACGCCGGAGTTCCAGGGTGATTAGCCCCGCACCCCTCCCCTCCCTTGAAGGGAGGGGACGAGCCGCGGAGCGGCTCAGGGGTGGGTTTGTCTTGCTGGCACCCACCCTCGGCCCCTCCCTAAGAGGGAGGGGAGAATGACCGACCACTCCCACCTCGCCTGGCCCTTCTTCGAGGAGCGCCACCGCGAGCTGGCGGCCGATCTCGGCGATTGGTGCGCCGACAATCTCGCCGATCGCTACGCCGACGATCACGACAGCGAATGCCGAACCTTGGTGCGAGAGCTAGGCGGCGCGGGCTTCCTCAAACTCTGCGTGGCGGACGGGAAGCACCGGCCCGATGTGCGCAGCCTCGCGATCGCTCGCGAGACGCTCGCTTATCATTCGGCGCTCGCCGATTTCGCCTTCGCCATGCAGGGCCTGGGGTCGGGCGCGATCAGCCTGTTCGGGACGGTCGAGCAGAAGCGCGACTGGCTGCCCAAAGTCGCGAGCGGCGAAGCGATCGCCGCTTTTGCCATGACGGAGCCGGCAACCGGCTCGGACGCGGCGAATATCCAGACCTCGGCCATGCTCGAAGGGAACGAGTGGGTGATCGTCGGCGAAAAGACCTACATCTCCAACGGCGGGATCGCGGATTTCTACGTGACCTTCGCGCGCACCGGCGAGGGCGAAGGCGCGCGCGGCCTCAGCGCCTTCATCGTCCCCGCAGGCACCCCGGGCCTCAGCGTCGCGGAGCGGATCGAGGTGATCGCGCCCCACCCGCTCGCGCGGCTCACGTACGACAATGTCCGGCTTCCCGCCGATGCGATCATCGGCGAGCCCGGCGAAGGCTTTCGCATCGGCATGGAGACGCTGAACCTGTTCCGCGTGACGGTCGGCGCGGCGGCGCTGGGCTTCGCGAGGCGCGCGCTCGACGAGGCTCTGGCCTGGGCGAAGGACCGCCGCCTCGGCACGGGAACGCTCGCCGACAATGCGGTGACGCAAGCGAAGCTCGCCGACATGGCGCTGGCCAACGACGCGTCGGCGCTGCTGATCTACCGGGCCGCCTGGCAGCAGGACGTCGGCGGAAGCGACAATCGCCGCGCCGCGGCCATGGCCAAGCTCCACGCGACCGAATCCGCTCAAGCCGTGATCGACGCGGCGGTGCAGATGCACGGCGGCGCTGGTGTCACCAGGGGCGTCAAGGTCGAGGAGTTGTACCGCGACATCCGGAGCTTGCGCATCTACGAAGGCGCGAGCGAGGTGCAGCGCCAGATCATCGCGAGGGACCTGTTGAAGGGGGGAACGCCATGAAGATCCTGCAACCGGCCGGCTGGCCGAGGCCGAAGGGCTATGCGAACGGCATCAGCGCGAAAGGGCGGATGATCTTCACCGCCGGCATCGTCGGCTGGGACGAGCATGAGTCAATCGTCTCGCACCGCTTTGAGGACCAGTTGGACAAGACGTTGGAGAATATCCTCGCGATCCTTGCCGAGGATGGTGCGTCCGCCGAGCACATCGTCCGCATGACGATGTATGTCACCGACAAGGTCGAATATCTGGCGCGCCGCGACGAGCTGGCGCCGATCTGGAAAGCCAGGATGGGATCCCATTTCCCCGCGATCGCTTTGGTCGAGGTGAAGGGTCTCGTGAACCCGGCCGCCAAGATCGAGATCGAGACGACGGCGGTGGTTCCTGAATGAGGGGAAACCCTTCAAATCCTCCCCGGAACGGGGAGGTGGCAGCGCGACGCGCTGACGGAGGGGTCGATTCCGCTCGTTCGGCCCCTCCACCATCCTGCGGATGGTCCCCCTCCCCGTTCCGGGGAAGATTTTGGTGACGTACGACAGTTTCGTTCGTGACCGTCTCCCCCCGCCGGAGCTGCTTCCGGAATTCCGCTTCGACCTGCCTGAGCTGCAATATCCCGAGCGGCTGAACGCCGCGGCGGAGCTGCTGAAGGGCGGAGCACCGGACGCGCTGGCGGTCGTCAACGGCCACGGTCGCTGGACCTACGCCGAACTCGACGACTTCAGCGGGCGGATCGCGCGGCTGCTGGTCGAGGAAGAGGGGCTGGTCCCCGGCAACCGCGTGCTGTTGCGCGGGCCGAACGGCTACACCATGTTCGCCGCGTGGCTCGGGGTGCTAAAGGCCGGCGGCGTGGTGGTCGCGACCATGCCGCTGCTGCGTCCGGGCGAGATCGCGACGGTGATTGAGCGCGCGCAGATCTCCCACGCGATCGTCGACAGCCGCTTCATCGGCGACTTCCGCCAGGCCGTCGAGCAGACGCACTCAATCAAGCACATCGTCAAATATGATGGCGATTACGGGAAAGGCGAGCTCGAGACCCGCACCGTGTCACTCAAACCGTTGCCCGCGCTCGACACGCACCGCGACGACCCGTGCATCATCGCATTCACCAGCGGCACGACCGGCGTGCCCAAAGGCTGCGTCCAGTTCCACCGCGACGTCCTCGCGCCGTGCGACAGCTTCGCGAAGCATCTGATCGGCCCGAAGCCCGGCGACGTGTTCCTGACCAGCGCGCCGATGGCCTTCACCTTCGGGCTGGGGATCACGCCGATGTTCCCGCTGCGCTTCGGGGCGGCGAGCGCGACGCTCGAGCAGGCCAGCCCGCCGGCGCTGCTCGAAGCGATCGCGAAGTTCGGCGTGACCCACCTCGGCACCGCGCCGACCGCCTACAAGGCGATGCTGTCGCAACCCGGTCTCGATGAGGCCCTCAAGACCCTGCGCTGCTGCATCTCGGCGGGAGAGCATCTGCCCGAGGCGACCTGGCGCGCGTGGAGGGAGCGCACGGGAATCGCGATCACCGACGGCATCGGCTCGACCGAGATGATGCACATTTTCGTCTCCGCCGCGGGTGGCGACATCCGCCCCGGCGCGACCGGCAAGGCGGTGCCCGGCTACCAAGCCTGCGTGCTCGACGTCGACGGCAAGGAGATCGGCGAAGGCGTTGGCCGCCTCGCGGTCAAGGGTCCGACCGGCTGCCGCTACCTCGATGACCCGCGCCAGCGGGATTACGTGGTCAACGGCTGGAACGTCACCGGCGACACCTACCGCCGCGACGCCGACGGCTATTATTGGTACCTCGCGCGGAGCGACGACATGATCGTCAGCTCAGGCTACAATATCGGCGCCCCGGAGGTGGAGAATGCGCTGCTTGCCCATCCGGCGGTCGCCGAATGCGCGGTGATCGGCGCGCCTTGCGCCGAGCGTGGACAAAAGGTGAAGGCGTTTGTCGTCCTCGCCGGCTTCGCCGAGGCGAGCGACGAATTGCGCTGCAAGCTGCAGG
>DASURT010000213.1:0-3159 GCA_036375515.1 Sphingomicrobium sp. | reverse complement strand
CGCGGACGATCGCGGAGGGTGCGGGCGCCCTATCGCTCGCGGCCGCGTTCAACGGCGAAGCGCTCGATGGCCCGATCGTCTGCGTCGTTTCGGGCGGCAACATCGACCTCGCCAAATTCGCCGAGCTGGTCGCTTGACTCCCCTCCCTGGAAGGGAGGGGCTAGGGGTGGGTGCGCGAAGCGCGCTTTGCTAATGCTCGGCGATGTCTCGGCGTGTCGAAATAGCGAAGACGGAGCGCGCTCGCGCCCTTCGCTCAAGTGCTACCCGCGAGGAACGAACGGTTTGGCGCCTGCTCTCGCGTTTCCGGCCGAAATTCACGCGGCAGCTGCCAATCGGTCCATACATCGTTGATTTCGCTTGCCGCGAGGCGAGGCTCGTCGTCGAGATTGACGGTGGCCAGCACGCGGATTCCAAGCGAGACTTGGTTCGTGACGAGTGGCTTCGACGCGAAGGTTGGACCGTATTTCGCGTGTGGAATAGCGACGTTCGAGAAAATCCAGACGGCGCCGCCGAGGCGATCGTCGCACGCGCCGCCGAATGCCTCGGCGGCACCCACCCATGGACCGTGCGCACCGTTCCCCAAACGGTGCTGGCGCGGTCCATCCTCCCTTCCAGGGAGGGGAGGACCAGGCGACCGATCGCCTGACCGATCGTCTGCGTGGTCTCGGGCGGGAATATCGACCTCGCCAAGTTCGCGGAGCTGGTCGCCTAGAGTCAGCTTTGGGTGGAAAGCTGACATTGGCGAACTGGCGCGAAGCACGTTGCCGGTGCTAGGGAAGGAACAGCAAGAGGAGGGGCTAATGACGAGATCGCTATTGTTGCTTTCTGTCACAGCGCTGCTGCTGCCGGCGTGCCAAGTAGGCGAGAAGGCCCCCGATCACGCCGCCGAAGTGAATAGTACCGCCACTGTCGACACTGGCGCGGATGAGCAGGCAATCCGTGGGCATGTCGATCGTTGGCTTCATCTCGTTAAAGCCAAGGATGCCGCGGGCATTGCGGAACTCTACGCCAGCGATGGCACGGTGATGCCGCCCAACGCCCCGATCGGCAAAGGACGCTCTGCGATCCAGCAGACATGGGCATCCATGATGCGGACGCCCGGCTTCGATCTGACCTTCGTTCCGGAGCAGATCATTGTGTCATCGTCGGGTGACATGGCACTCGATCGTGGGACGTATAGGCTAGCGGTTGCGCCCGACGGCACTGCGCAGACCGACACCGGCAAGTACGTCGTCGTCTGGCGGAAAATCGGCAGCGAGTGGAAAGCCGCCGCGGACATCTTCAACAGTGACCTGCCAGCCAGCGGAGGTTAGGGCGGCCCGGGCGCCGCCATCATTGCCAGAGGCCTGTTCGTCATAAGTTGCGGATCGCCATCTGGACCGTGATCTGAATGCGAACGCCGGTGGCCCGCTACTGTCGAGCCCAATTTCTGCAATGGGTCGAAAGCTGCCACTAGCCGTTGCGTATTAAAGCATCCGGATATCGAAGCGGCGGGTCGTCGGGTGGCTGCTCGACAGGCCGCCGTCGACGACCAGCGCCGCGCCGTTGACATAGCTGGACTCATCGGAGGCGAGGAACAGCGCCGCTTGCGCGATCTCCTCGGGCTGGCCGCCGCGTCCCAGCGGATTCAGCTCGCCGATTCTGGCTTCCTGGCCCTTCGCCTTGGCCATGTCGTAGATCGGCTTGGTCATGCCGGTCTCGATCAGGCCCGGGCAGAGGGCGTTGACGCGGACGCCGGTACCGGAGAGCTGCTGCGCGGCCGTCTGCACGAGGTTGATGACGCCCGCCTTCGACGCCGAATAAGCCGCTCCCCCCGCGCCGGAGCGCAGCCCCGCGACGCTCGCGGTACAGACGATCGACCCGCCGCCGCGTTTCGCGATCAGTGGCCCCGCATATTTGATCGCCAGGAACGGCCCGATCAGGTTGACCCGCAGGATCTCGGCCCAGTCGGCGGCCGTCTGCTCGGAAATCGAGGCGAAGCCGCCGGAAATGCCGGCATTGGCGAAGAATATGTCGAGCCCGCCGTGCTGTCCGACGACATTCTCGATCAGCGCCCTCGCGTCCGCTTCGCTTGCCGCATCGCAGCGCACGTCCGCCCCGTCGCCGACATCCGCTCCAACCACCGTCGCGCCATGCTCACGGAACAGTTCGACGGTCGCCTTGCCGATGCCCGACGCCGCGCCGGTGACGATCGCGACCTTGCCTGAAAGCCTCTGCATCGGCGGATCATAGCCAGCTGACATCCTTGCTGGTAGGCACCCGGCATGGATTTCAGCCTGGGGCCAGCCGAGAGCGAATGGCGCGACCTCGTGCGCGCCTTCATGGACGAACATGTCCGGCCCCGCGTCGCCGACTACGATGCGCAGCAGCGCGAGGGCGACCGGTGGAAGATCCTGCCTGTCGTCGAGGAGCTGAAGGCCAAGGCGAAGGCGGAGGGGCTCTGGAACCTGTTCATGCCGCCCTCACACGGCGCGACGCCGGTCGACGACAGCTTCGAGTTCGAAGGGCCGGGCCTCTCCAACCTCCAATACGCGTTCTGCGCCGAGGAGATGGGCCGCATCCTGTGGTCCTCGGAGGTGTTCAACTGCTCCGCGCCCGACACCGGCAACATGGAAGTGCTGCACCGCTACGGCAGCCGCGAGCAGAAAGATGAGTGGTTGAAGCCGCTGATGGACGGCGAGATCCGCTCGGCTTTCCTGATGACGGAGCCCGGCGTCGCTTCGTCCGATGCGACCAACATCCAGTGCCGCATCGAGATGCGCGGCAACGAGTACGCCATCAACGGCCGCAAATGGTGGTCGAGCGGCGCCGGCGACCCGCGCTGCAAGGTCGCCATCCTGATGGGCAAGACCGATCCCGAGGCCGAGATCCACAGGCAGCAGTCGATGATCCTGATGCCGCTCGACGCGCCGGGCGTGAACGTGGTCCGCCACCTGCCGGTGTTCGGCTATGACGACGCGCCGCACGGCCACATGGAGATTTTGCTCGAAAACGTGCGCGTGCCCGCGTCGAACATGCTGCTCGGCGAGGGCCGGGGCTTCGAGATCGCCCAGGGGCGGCTCGGCCCGGGACGGATCCACCATTGCATGCGCACCATCGGCGCGGCCGAGGAAGCGCTCGGCGCGATGGTCAGGCGCCTCATGTCGCGCGTCGCGTTCG
>DASURT010000212.1:0-2727 GCA_036375515.1 Sphingomicrobium sp. | reverse complement strand
CCGAAGGGCGGCGCTCGCCGGGATCATCCGGTGCAGCAAGAAGGAGCAACAAATGCCGCTCGTTACCATTGACGTTATCGAAGGCGTCTTCACGCCGGATCAGAAGCAGACGATGATCGAGAAGGTCACCGATGCAATGCTTGCCGTCGAAGGCGAGTCCATGCGGCCGGTCACATGGGTGAAGATCAACGAGATCGGGCAAGGCGACTGGGGGATCGGCGGGAAGACGCTGAACGCGGCAGCGGTGCATGCCATGAGCGCCGGGCGCAAAGCCGCGTAGAAGCGAATGTAAAGAGGGCCGTGCACCTTTTCACCCGTGCACGGCCGCTCGCGATCTGGAGTGTCGGGTGGAGAGCGGACGTTAGCCCGGCCGCGAATCCACCCCGCGAACGAACGCTCCGACCAGCGTGTTGAACTCGTCCGGCCGTTCGAGATTGGTGAGGTGCCCGGCGCGCTCGATCGTCTCCATCCGCGCTCCGGGGACGAGGCGGCTGAGCGCGGACGACAGCGCCGGTGGCGTGATCCTGTCCTCGGCTCCGCAGATCACAAGCGCCGGGGCGCGGATGTCGTGCGCGCGGTCGCCCTGGTCGGCGAGCCAGACCGCTTCGGCGCCGATGCGGTAGGCGACGGGGTCGATGCGGGCCATGGTCTCCACGACTTCCGTCCGCACGGCCGGATCGGCGGGCTGGGCGAGGAGCGCGTCGACGCGCGATTCGGCCATCGCGCGCAGATCGCCGCTCGCGGCCAGCGATCGCTCGTAAATGGCCGACCCTTCGGGGTGCCGGGCGAAGGTGTCGGCAAGGATCAGCGAGACGCAGGATTCGGGCGCGAGCGCGTTCATCGCGACGGCGACGACGCCGCCGAGCGAGAGCCCGCAGACATGCGCGCGCCCGATCCCGAGCGAGGTCATCGCCGCCAGGATCGCCGCCGCATAATCGTCGCGCGTCGTTCCCTCGAGGGCGGGGTCGCTCTCGCCATAGCCCGGATAATCGAAGGCGGCCGAGCGGCGCTCAGCCCCGAAATGGTCGAGCTGCCGCCGCCACACCGATTTGTCGGAGCCGACTCCGTGCAGGAAAACGATCGGGGTCGCCTCTCCGCTCCCCGCTTCGACGTATCCGATATCGTAGCCGTTGCTGGTGGTGACGCGGGGCATTGTCTTCCTCTGCCGCCATGCTGCGTGAGCAGCGATGGATTGTCCACACGAAGACACGAAGAAGTCAGTGAAGCCACGAAGACACGGTGCAGCTCCTTCGTGCCTTCATGTGAAAACAGGATCGTTTCGACGAGGCACGGCAAGTTTCGAAGAATGGATGCTGAAACAAGTTCAGCATGACGGGTGAAACGAACCGCGCTAGCTTTTCGGAATGACGCGGATGACGGTCAACGGCGAGGCAATCCACTACAGGCTCGATCCTCAAACGCCCCTGTTGTGGGCGCTGCGCGACGCGTCGAACCTCACCGGCACGAAATACGGTTGCGACAGCCGCGACTGCGGCGCGTGCACCGTGATCGTCGACGGCCGCGCCGTGATGAGCTGCAGCGTCACGATCGGGTCGCTGGAAGGCGCGGCGGTCACGACCATCGAAGGATTGTCGCCGGGCGGCTCGCATCCCGTGCAGCAGGCCTGGCTTGCCGAGCAGGTGACGATGTGCGGTTATTGCGAGCCGGGTTTCATCATGGCGATCGCCGCGCTTCTCCAAGCGAGCCCGTCGCCGACCGACGATCAGATCGCGGCTCTTCCCAACATCTGCCGCTGCGGCGCCTATGTCCGGATCCGCAAGGCGATTAGGCGCGCGTCGCAGACGGCCGCCGCAACTTACAAAGCTGAACATACGGACCCGAAACAGTTCAGCGGCGGCTCATATCCCGGGGAGCAGAAATCGCCGCAAGAACTGTGAAAGGTCCCGGTAATGCGTACGTTCCTCATCTCGCTTCTCCTTGCGGGCGCGGCGGCGTCCCCGGTCATGGCCGCGCCAAGCGACAGCGACCGCGAGAAGGCCCGCGCCGAGCGCCACGAGGCGCGAAGCGAAGCCAAGGCCGAGCGTCAGCAGCAGCGCGAGCAGGTCCGCTCCGAACGGTCCGAGCATCCCGACGGCCAGGACCGACCGCAAGTCGTAAGGTCCGCGCGCGGCAACGACGGTGGCTCGGTCGAGCAATCGCGGCGGGAGGTCCGCGGCGATGACGGCGGCAGCCAACAGCAGGCTCAGGAACCGCGCCGGTCGTCGGGCCGGTTCCGCATGGTTCAGCCCCAGGGCGGCGAGCCGGCGCAGACGCAGGTGATCGAACGGCACCGGGACGCGCCGGATTCGGTCACCAACTGGCGCAAGCGCGAGCGGCGTGTCGGTGACAGCTCCGGCGATCAGCAAGGCGTGGTCGTGCCCGAGAGCCGCCCGAGCGGCGAGTTGCGCCAGTCCGAGCGGCCGTTGCCGCGAGTGCTTCGCAACCGGGTCCCGGTCGTCAGCAGCGTTCCCCGCGAAGGCACGCAGCCGCCGCTCCGCGCCGAGCGCCGCCGCACCGACCAGGAGCGCTGGAGCACCAGTCACTGGCGCCACGACCGGCGGTACGACTGGCACAACTGGCGCCACCGGCACCGCTCGCTGTTCCGCCTCGGCTTCTACGTCGACCCGTTCGGCTGGGGCTACCGGCCCTATTCGATCGGCTGGCGCCTCTGGCCAAGCTATTACAGCAGCCGATTCTGGCTCAACGATCCGTGGCAGTATCGGCTGC
>DASURT010000211.1:0-3886 GCA_036375515.1 Sphingomicrobium sp. | reverse complement strand
CCTGGGTCACCCGCCGGCCGCCCAGCAATCGGCCCGATTTGAGATGGCCACAGCTTCGAAGTCGGTGATGAACGACTAGCGTGCCTTGGCTTCGACCATCTTACGCCGAATGGTGTTGCGATAATGTTAATTACAGACATAGTAAAACATCACACGAGTTACGATCGACAGGAAATTGAATATTATAGCCCTTTGACGCCTTTAGTTTTTTATTTTTACCTATTGCGTCCACGGCCATGAAATCCTATATAGTTCTTGCTACCAGTCGATATCGACGGTCTTAGGCGCTCAGCCGCGTTTTTCTCCATCTTTAACGCCTCTTAGCCGCGAGGCGACCAATCCAGGTCGTTTCGGCAAAGAAGGACCTGACCATGAAACATTTTGGCACCGTCAAGTCATTTGACGAAGAGAAGGGACTCGGCTCGATCAAGGCCGAGGAGGGTGGCGAAGAGCTGCGTTTCGACCGGAGCGCGATCTCCTGGGAACCCAAGACGTCGCCCAAGGAAGGGCAGCGCCTGACCTACGACCTCAACAGCAAGGACGGCCGGAACACGGCTGTGAACCTGCAGACAATCTAACGGCCCGGCGGGCGGGAGCCTCACGGATCCCGCCCGTGACGCCTGCGTGTCCGGTAGTTTTGGAGAATTCGATGCCCGCCTTACCGCCTGTGCCCCTGCGCCGCGCAAGCATTTCACGCCGTTCCGGTCAGCCGCCGAAGAGGGCGCAATGAAAACCGGCGAGGATGACTGGGACAACGAAGGCGGGCACATGAGCTTCACCGCCGGCCGCGTCGTACGCACGCCAGGTTGCGAAACGCCTTACAAAGTTGTCCTGACGCACGATGTGCGCGAGCCCACCGAATATACATTCGCGACGATGCAAGAGGCAGAGGCGTTCATTCGGCGCAACACGCCGCGCCCAGCCGCGCGTTGCACATTATTTGATCGAGCGGCCAATGAGGGCCTGGGCTCGAAACCCCTGAGAGAGGTATCCCCATGAGCGAACAGAGCCTCCCCCGCACCTGGTTAAACAGATCCGTGTCCGTCATCCTTACAATTGTCGTTGTCGCGGGCGCGCTGGCTTTCGCGGTCAGCTGACGCCGACAACAGCAGGAGCCTAGTTGTGGACCTCAATAAGTTGCTACACCGGCACCAGCTTTCGCTGATGGTCGCCGACCGCTCGCTGAGCCCGCGCGAGAAGCGCGCGCATAACCAGTTCGCCCGCGATTATGCCGATCAGATTCAGGCGGTGCGCGACGCGCTCGGCGCCGGCCGCGCGAGTCCGGGATCGGTGACTTGAGCTTGCCGGATCGGGCTGACCGGCCTGGGGCGGTTTCCGGCGTCCGCCAGGCCACGGTGTTCCGCAGACGCAGCAATGCTCCACGGCAAACGCCCGAACAATCGCGGCGGCAGAGCGACGTCGTCCAATCGGCGTGGCGCCACTTCCGCGAGTCCGGGCCCATGATCGCCTTCCTCAACACCCGCCACGACGCCCTGGATGCCCAACCACTCCACCTCGCGATCGAGAGCGACGAGGGATTGATGCGGGTCGAAAGACTGTTGGAGGAAATGACTCTCAAGGCGTAGCCGCCAACGTAAGCCAAAGCGTCGATCGGCTAATCTCCGCAATGAGTCCAAAACGGACGCTACCCCCAGTCCTCGATCGTCCAGCCGCGCTCTTCGGCGAGCTGGCGCAACCGTCGATGCGGGTTCACCGCGACCGGCTCGTCGGCCCATTCGAACGCCGGCCGGTCCGACACATGGTCGGAATAGAAGCGGACGTGACCGTGCATGCCCTTGAGGTCGGATTGATCGACCCAGTCGGCGATCATCCGGAGCTTCGCAGGCCCATAGCAATTCTCTCCGGCGATTTTGGCGTGCACGCGATCATCGAGTCCGATCACCGATCCGGTGCCGATCACATCGTCGAACCCGAGACGCTCGGCGATCGCATCCGCGTAAAGCCGATAGGAGGCCGTGGCGAGCGCCAGCCGCCGGCCTTCGGCCTTGTCGCGCGCTATGGCCCGCCTCGCACCTGGCCTGACGTTCGTCGAGACCTGGTTGTCGGCGAAAGACTCTACCAGGGGCTGAAGGTCGCGAGGATGGATTCGATGGCCGAGCAGCAGGCGATGGTTGATCTCCTTCAACCGTCCGCGGTCGACGAGGCGCGCGACATAAGCGAGCATCGACAGGATCACGACCGGAAGCAACAGAAGGCGCCAGGGCGTGCGCCTCGCCGCGCAATGGAGCAGGAACGGCGTGTAGGTCGCGCGGCGCGTGACCGTCCGGTCGAGGTCGTAGATCGCAAGACCGCTCACGCGCGGCCCTCGAGGATCGCTTCGGCCAGCGCATGGTCTTCCGGCTTGTCGACGTCGACTCCGGCAAGCGGGTCGCTGAGCCGTGCCGCGCGCACGTTGAGGCCGAGCCTCCGGCCCAGGCGGGCCAGAACGGCGTCGATGGTCAGCAGCCGCAACGCCGTCCCGATCAAGACGCCCCAACCGAGCAGCGAAACGATCCGCCAGCCTTTCTTGCGGTCCTGCTCGACCGATCGCCACAGCTCGATGGCCGGCGCCACCCGGGGCGAGCCCAGCGCGAACAGGTTCGCCCCGGTGTAGGAGCCGCCGCGGAACGTGAGCCAGGTCCGCCTGGTCTGCGGCAGGCGGCGGATCAGCGCGTCACGCTCGACCACCCCGACGGCCAGGTCCGAGCCCGCCGCGGAGCGACAGAATTCGTCGATGATTTGGGTGTCGAGCAGCGCATGATCCGCGGTTGTGACCAGCAGCGGCCACTGGGTCTCGCGGTCGAAGCAAAGCGCCAGCATCGTCGATGCGATGGTTGCGTCGGATTCGCGCACCTCCAGGCGCGGGTCGTCCGGCAGAGCGCGAGCGACGACGTCCGGCCGCTGCGTCAGCACGATAATCCTGCCGACATTCTCACTCGCCAGAAGCGCGCACACCGGTCGACGAACCATCGGCTCTCCGGCAACCGGGATCAGCGCCTTGACCTCGGCCCCGAACCGGGCCGCGAGCGGGTCGCGGCCGGGACGCGACCCGGCCAGCACGATCGCGGTGTATTTCACGCTTCGAGCCAGGATACGACCGGCTGGCCCCGGGCCGCGAGTTCGCTCGCCTGGGCGAGCCGGACGGCGTGGAAGATGAGGCTGACGATGGTCCAGAAGGCGACCAGCACGAGGCCCGCGTCGGGGCGGGCGAATAGCAGGGAGCCGACGAGGATCACCATGTTCGGGTTGCGCCGCGCGGTGACCAGCCGGAACCTGCTGTCGACCGGTCGCCACACGTGAATGTGCATTCCGCCGAATCGGCGCATGAACAGGCCCTCGATCGCCCGCTGGGCGACATAGCCGCCGATGATCGCCCACAGGACCATGGTCGCATAGACCGGCTCGAGCGGGCGCCCATAATCCGCCAGGCCATGCTCCCACGCCCACCACCAGAAGGGCGGATGGACAAGGTCGATGCCGTGATCGAGCACATTGCCCCATTTCGACGATGCGCCGGTGCATCGGGCAAGCTTTCCGTCGACCGTGTCGAGGACCATGAAGATGAAGCCGGCGCCGGTCCCAAGCCAATATTGTCCGCGCCAGAAGAAGACGAAGGCCAGCACGCAAAGCACGGCGCCGATCAGGGTGATCGTGTTGGGCGTCAGGCCGGCTCGCGCCGCCCAGCGCGTCAGATGGAAGGCGATCCCGCGCCACAGATAAAGCGTGAGCACGTCGGTGACGCCCTTGTAGGCCGCGTCATAGGCGGCGCGCTCGACCCGCTCGGTATCGGATGGGTCGAGCGGCATGACGAACGGGCGGTCGCGCTTCCTCAATTCGGCATAGCTCAGCCGGGCGTTTTCGGCGGCGAGCTCCTCATAACCGTCGA
>DASURT010000210.1:0-3307 GCA_036375515.1 Sphingomicrobium sp. | reverse complement strand
GCTGGTGGGCAAGCTCACCGTGAACGGAGTCGTGCCGCATCGCCTGGCCCCGATCTTCCGCGACCGGCACGAGCTTGCCGCGGCGGATGACCTGGCGACGGAAATCAAGGCGGCGCTCGCGTCCTCGCGATTCCTGATCGTCATGTGCTCGCCCGCTGCGGCGAGGTCGCACTGGACCAACGCCGAAATCGAGACGTTCAAGCGCAGCCATCCGGAAGGGTGCGTGCTCGGTGCGATCGTCGATGGCGAGCCGTTCGCGAGCGAAGTTCCGGGGCGCGAGGACGAGGAATGCTTCCCGCCCGCGCTCCGGCAAAGGTTCGATCGGCGAGGGCGGCCGACGGGCAAGCGCGCGGAGCCGCTCGCGGCGGATTTGCGGGAGAGCGGCGACGGGAGGCGCATGGGCTTCCTCAAGCTCGTCGCCGGAATGCTCGGCGTCGGCCTCGACGATCTGGTCCACCGCGAGCAGACGCGCCGCCAGCGCCGGGTTGCGTGGCTCGCCGCGGCGTCGATCGCGGGAATGGCCGTCACGAGCACGCTCGCGGTCACCGCGATCCAGTCGCGCGACGCCGCGCGCGACCAGCGCCGCGAAGCCGAGGGACTCGTCGCGTTCATGCTCGGCGATCTCAAGGACAAGCTCGAGCCGATCGGCCGGCTCGACGCGCTCGACGGCGTCGGGTCGCGAGTGCTGGCCTATTACAGCAAGCAGGACAAGGGAGAGCTTTCCGATGCCGCGCTGATGCAGCGCTCGCAAGCTCTGAGCCTGACGGCCGAAGTGGCGATGCTCCGTGGCGACACGGACAACGCGGTCAAACTGTATCGCGAGGCGGCGGCGGGTACCGAGGAGGCAATCCGCCGCGACCCAAGCGATCCGCAACGGCTCTTCGACCATGCCCAGAATGTTTTCTGGATCGCCGACATCTCGCGTCAACGAGGCCAAGTGTCGCAGGCAGAGGCGGGCATGCGCGAATACAAGCGCCTTGCGGATCAAATGGTCACGCTTGCCCCCGACAATATGAAATGGCGGATGGAACAGCAAAACGCCACCGCCAACCTCGGCGTCGTCCTGTTCGAACAGCGCCGCTTCGGGGAAGCCAGGAACCAGTTTGCAGGCGCGGTTCAGAACATGGGTGCGCTCGCGACCGCCAACCCCGATAACAGTGAATATCAAAAGTCGCTGACGGAAGCGCAGACCTGGCTTGCCGACGCCGAGAAAGCTGAAGGCCGGCTCGACGAGGCCGTGGCTCTTCGTGAGCGACACATTGCATTGGTCCAGGAGCTGCTGCGACGCACTGGCGACGTCGAGTACCGGCAGAAGCTGGTTCCCGCGGAGCGCTATCTTGCCGAGCTGTACTTGTTCAAAGGGCAAACCGCTCAAGCACTACAGCATTACAGTGCCGCGATCGCCAACTCGACAGCACTGATCGCGCTCGAACCCGACAACAGCCGCTGGAAATACTTTGAATCTCGCGCTCGCCTAGACTGGGCGCGGGCCCTCCTCGGGAGCGGCCGGAAGGAACAGGCAGGCGCTGAAACGGAGGCGGCTTGCGCTGTCACCAGCCGACTGATTGCGATCGACTCGAACGTACAACGCTGGCGAGGCAATTTGCGCGATTGCTTCTACCTGCGCGCGGAGCTTGCGTTAGCCGCCGGGCAAATCGATGCCGCTTCGCGCTTCGTCAGCAAGGCCGTCGATGTGGGAAAGACCGTCGCATCCACGGACCCGATCGAGGATCGATATGCGCTCGCAGGGTCGTGGCGACTGCTGGGAGATATCCGCCGCCGGGCCGGCGACGGCCCCGGCGCCAAGATCGCATGGCAGGCCGGCCTCTCCGCTATTCCCGAGAACGTCGCCGAGAAGCCGAACGAATCGGCGGTGCACGCAATGCTGTTCGAGCGGCTTGGCCGGGCCGCCGAAGCCCGGCAGCGCATCGCGAGGCTGAGAACCATCGGCTACCGAAACCCGAGCCAATGACCGCAACATGAGGAAGGAAAAGCCAATGAGCAATGGACCGACAGTCAAGGTCGACGTGACGCCATTATTCACTCAGGGAAATGAAGTGATCTGCGCGATCGACCCGCAGAATTCCGCGAATTCGAAAGGCGGAATGCTCAAACTGGACAAAGGTCAGTCGTGCAGCCTCGAGTTCAATCTGAAATCCGGCACGGCAGGCAATCTGACCTGGGACCCCAGCGGAGCATTTGCCTGGGACTATAACGATTGTCCTGGAAACAACGGGGTCTGTCCCGCCCCATATTCTGCCGGATCCCCGAACGGCTCAACGCTGACGGTAGCAGTGCAGGCGGTTTCGCAGGAGGAAGCGGCCCACTATCGGCTGAACTTCAAGGACGCCAGCAACAAGAGCTGGCATTTCGATCCCGTGATCATCCGCGACTGATGGAGTTTGGCGGTGCGCGAAATGACCACCCGACCCGATTCTTGAGGGATCCGCAGGACGTAGGAGGATGTGATGGCAACACAACCGATCAGGGTGAATGTGACACCGAAGTCGATGACCAGCACCAGGGTGGATTGCGCAGTCGCCGGGACCGGCGTTGCCCTGCCACCCGGCGTCGAGATCGTGGACAATTCCATCTTCCTCGCTGCGGGAACGGGCCCTTTCCAGCTCATCTTCCAGTTGCAAGCGGGGCCCGGCCCAACCCGGATGACATGGGATCAGGATAATCCCTTCACAACCAGCAGAGGGGGCTGTCCCACGGGAATCGGAAGCGTGAATAACCCGCCGTTCGCGGTCACGCCGGTTGCCGCCGGCAACACCTCGCTGACCGTCGACGTGGCCGCCGGGCCCGCTGCCAAGAGCGTTTACTCCTACAGGATGCGGTTGCGGGACGGCGGCAACAAGCTGCGCAGTTGCGATCCCGTGATCATCCGCGATTGATGAACGCGCCTCAAGGATTGGGATTGGGGAGTTCGTGACCTAAGTGCTGCCGTCGGTCAAAACAACGGCATCGCGCTTAGAACGTGATCGCGCCGCCGGTAAAGCCGGCGGCGCACGCGATCACGGAATGTAGGAAAGAAATGAGAACCAGGAAAAGAACGAACTCGGTCCTCCGATGATTATGATTGGACGGCCGATCGCCGGCCGCTGTGCCTTCTGTGTCATCTTCGCTTCCTTCCAGATGCGACTCGGCACGCTGCTCCCGTACCCCCCCGCTGGCCGATCAATGGCTAAGCCGCCGCCGCTACGCTAAGCTCGCTGGGTGAACGTCGCCATCGAGCCGCTGCAAACGCTGGAGTCGGCACCAGCGCCGGCGCGGGGCCCACCCCGCCTGCCGTTCGTCCTCAGCG
>DASURT010000209.1:0-2984 GCA_036375515.1 Sphingomicrobium sp. | reverse complement strand
TCCGGGCCGGTCCAGTCGAGGTCGCCGACGTAGCGCCAGACCTCGCGGCCCTTCGCATCGTAGAGGATCGACGTCGGAAGGACCGTATCCGGTCCGAGCCACCCCGAAAGGCTCATCTTCGGATCGTGGTATGCCCCCAGGTCCCCCATTTTGAGCCTGGCGAGGAACGCCTCGACCGACGGCTGCGGACCCATGTCCTGGCTGACGGCGATCACTCCGAGCGAACCGTCCTTCGCGTGGGATTGCGACAGGCGATCGAGCGTCGGCAGCTCCTTGACGCACGGCGCGCACCAGGTCGCCCACAGGTTGACGAGCACCGGCACGCCGCGGAACTCGGCGAGGCTGATCTCGCCGCCGTCGGGATCGTTGAAGACCACGTCCGGGGCGGGCTTTCCCTTATGGCTGCGGTCGACGCCCTTGACCGGGCCGGCCTCCGCCGACGCGGCGGTCTCGTTGACGGGTTGCTGGGGCTGGGGCTTCGAGCAGCCGGCGAGGGCAAGGATTGCGATCGGGATGAGAAGTCGGCGCATGAGCGCGCCGCTAGCGCAATTGCCGGGGAGCGGCTAGGCGGAGGCGATGCAGCGGTCGATCGTTCCGGTCCTGGGGCTCCTCGCGCTCCTCGCGGGCTGCGGGCAGACCGCCGAGCTCAAGCCCGCCGCCGGCAAGTCCATGCCGGTCAAGCCGCTGATGGCGCGCACGACTCCCATAACGGACGATCTGCTGGCGATCCCGCAATATGCGCGACCCAACCGAGTCGACGAGCTGGTCAAGAGATCGCAGCCGCGCCAGGCCGACCCGTTCGACCTGCCGCCGCCGGCCGGCGGCGCCGCTCCGGCACTTCCGGCCGGAACGGACCCCCAACCCGTTGCCAACGAAACCGGGCCGACAACTCCACAATGAGCAAGCGTCTTCGCAAGGCCATCTTCCCGGTCGCCGGGCTCGGAACTCGCCTGCTTCCCGCGACCAAGACCATCCCCAAGGAGATGGTGACGATCGTCGACCGGCCGCTCATCCAATATGCGGTCGACGAAGCGCGCGAGGCGGGTATCGAGCAGATGATTTTCGTCACCGGCCGCGGCAAATCGGCGCTGGTCGACTATTTCGACGCCGCGTTCGAGCTCGAGGCGGCGATGCGCGAGAAGGGCAAGAGCCTCGACGCGCTCGAGCCCGCGCGGGCGAGGTTCGGCGAGATCGTCACCGTCCGCCAGCAGCGTCCGCTCGGCCTCGGCCATGCCGTCTGGTGCGCTCGCGACATTGTCGGCGACGAGCCGTTCGCGGTGCTCCTGCCCGACGATTTGATGATGCCCGGCGCGCTCAGGCAGATGGTCGAAGCCTGGGAGAAGGTCGGGGGGAATCTGGTCGCGACCGAGGAAGTCCCGGCGGAAAAGACGAACGCCTATGGGATCATCACGCCCGGCGAGACGGCCGGCGATTTGACGCAAGTACTGGGGCTGGTCGAGAAACCGGACCCCGCCGAGGCGCCGTCACGACTGGGCGTGATCGGCCGCTACATCCTTCAGCCCGAGATCATGCGCGTGCTCGACGCCGGCGAGCGCGGCGCGGGAGGCGAGATCCAGCTGACCGACGCGATGGCGAAGCTGATCGGCGAACAGCCGTTCCACGCGCTCAAGGTCAATTCGGTGCGCCACGATTGCGGCGACAAGACGGGGTTCGTGCTGGCGAACCTCGCGCTCGCGCTGGAGCGGGAGGATGTCGCGCCGCGCGTGCGCGAGTTCATCGCGCGGCTTTGAGCCGCCGTATTTCCGCTTCGCTCGCCGTGAGCCGGTCGCGAAGCTCGCCCACCTCGATCGCGCGGGTGACGATCCGCGCATCGAGAGTCGCATTGTCGTGACGCAGCTGCTCGAACGAGCGCGCGCGAGCGATCCTGCGCTCGATCCGAGCGATCAGCACTTCGAAATGGAAGGGTTTCAAGATGACGTCGTCCGCGCCGGCTTCGTAGGCGCGCACCGCGTCCGCCGGCTTCGATTTGCCGGTAATCAGCATGATCGGCAGATCATGCCATTGGATTTCGCCGCGGATCATCCGGGCAAGCTCGGCGCCGCTCTTCGGCTTCATGTTGAGCTCGGCGAGGACGAGGTCGACGGTCAGTCGGTGAAGCTCGGCGACCGCGCCGGCCGTGCTCTCGGCGGCAGTCACCCGGTATCCGGCCTCGACCAGGCGGCGCGACAGGACGCCGAGGTACGGTCGGTTCGGCTCGACGATGAGGATCCGGGCGCGTTCATCCATGCCAGCGAGCGCTAAACGGAAATGGTTAACGGCGCGCTAAGCCTTACGGCTCGAGCTCGACGTCCCAGTAGAGATAGTCGTGCCAGCTCACGTGCAGATAGTTGGGCGGAAAGGCGCGGCCGTGCTCCTGCAGCTGCCAGGTGGTCGGCCGGATCGGCTCGCGGTGCGGGTGCATGCGCGCTTCCGCCGGGCGGCGCCCGCCCTTCCTGAGATTGCACGGGGCACAGGCGGTGGCGACATTCTCCCAGGTCGTCCGCCCGCCCTGCGCGCGCGGGACCACATGGTCGAACGTCAGCTCGCGGTGCGAGCCGCAATAGACGCAGCGAAATTTGTCGCGGAGGAACAGGTTGAACCGGGTGAAGGCCGGATATTCGTTCGGCCGCACATATTCGCGAAGCGCGATGACCGACGGCAGCTTCAATGCGACGCTCGGGGAATGCACCTCGCGATCGTAGTGCGCGACGACGTCGACGCGCTCCAGGAACATCGCCTTGATCGCGGTCTGCCACGGCCAGAGCGAAAGCGGATAATAGGAGAGCGGCGTGTAATCGGCGTTGAGAACCAGCGCCGGGCAGCCGTCGGGATGGCGGATGAGTTCGGGATGATACATGCGAAGCCAGCACAGCCTTTCGTTCGGTCGGTCCGAACTCCAGCTCCCCGGCCTCGTCGCACGCAAGGAGGAGAGGGCCCCGGCCCGTCTTCCCTTGTTGCCCGCCGGATGCCAACCCGGCGTGACA
>DASURT010000208.1:0-2754 GCA_036375515.1 Sphingomicrobium sp. | reverse complement strand
GTTCGGCGGCGAGGGACTCTCCGGCACCGGGCCAAAAGCCGGCGGGCCGCATTATGTCGCGCGCTTCGCGACCGAGCGCGTTACCTGCATCGACACCACGGCGGCGGGCGGCAACGCAAGCCTGATGGCCGCGCTCGAGGGCTGAAAGAGCCGATTTCGTCGCGCGAAACGGCGGTTTTGCAGCACTTTCGGTGGTTTCGCAGAGGCGATCGGATAATCAAATCTCCTGCCTCCCGAGAACGGAAACACGCCCCGATGGGAGGGCGGACATCCCCTCATCCCCCGCCGCCCTCCCATCAACTCGCGTCACCCGGGCGCACGCGGATTCTGCAAATCCGCCGTTCCGTGCGACGAAGGCCGCGCATGACCCTGAAAAGGCTGTAATGCGACTTTCGAGAGTTTACCCTGGGCGCCTGGATGAAGACCTTCGTCACCCGACCCAAGATCGCGCGCCAGGCAGCCAAGCTGACTCTGGGCATTTGGGCATTCACTTTCATCCTCTTCCTGCTCCCGGGCCTCGCGGCGAACGGCCGCGTTCCGGCCTTCGCCGTCGGCTACATCGCCGTCGACATCGGCGTCGGGATCTTGCTTTCCGCCTTGCTGTACAAGGCCACCGAGCAGGTCGCGGAAGCGAGCCTGACGCGAAGAATCCTCGTCGTCTCCGCCGGGGTCTGCATTGCGGCGTTCCTCTTCTCGGCGTTCGATTCCCTGCTTGGGGGCGAGATCATCCGCCTGTTCATGTCGGCCCACCGCATACCCCGGGACTGGGTGAACATGACGGTGTCGAACTTCATCAGCTTTTCCTGGCTCTACGGCCTGCTCGGCTCGGTGTACGTGATCCTCCAGGCGAACGCGGTCATGCGCGAGCGCGAGCTGCAGCTGGTCGAGGCGCGGGCGCTGGCCCAGGCCGCGCAGCTGACGGCGTTACGGCTGCAGCTGAACCCGCATTTCCTCTTCAACACGTTGAACGCGATTTCCTCGCTGATCGTCACCGGCCGCAACCGGAAAGGCGAGGCGATGCTGAGCAAGCTTTGCGATTTCCTACGGACCGCGCTCGGCGCCGACAGCGCTGGCACGACCACGCTCGGCGAGGAGTTCGAAGTCCTCCAGACCTATCTCGAGATCGAGGCGATCCGCTTCGGCGACCGGCTGACCGTCGACTTCGAATGCCCGGCCGAGCTGATGGATCTACCGGTCCCCGGGTTCATTCTCCAACCGCTCGTCGAGAATGCGATCAAGCACGCCGTCGCCCCGACCAGCCGGCCGGTCGTCGTCCGCGTGGCCGCGCGCCGCGAAGGCGATGACCTGGTGCTGAGCGTCAGCGACAACGGCGGCGCCCTCAAGGCGAGCAGCGGCACCGGCGTCGGCCTCGGCAACACGCGCCGCCGCCTGGAGGTCGAATATGGCGCCAAGGCGCGTCTCGAGACGATGGCGCACGACCAGGGATTCCTCGCGATCATCCGGCTTCCCGCCGAGGGCGGATCCTCTCTCACCCTCGTCGCATGACGCTGCTCCGGACATTGCTGGTCGACGATGAGCCGCTTGCACTCGAGCGGCTCCAGTTTCTTCTGCGCGACATCGCGACGGTCGAGGTGGCGGGCACCGCGTGCAACGGGCGAGAGGCGGCGGAGCAGATCGAGGCGCTGAAGCCGGACCTCGTGTTCCTCGACGTCCAGATGCCCGAGCAGAACGGGCTTCGGGTCGCGTCGTCGATCTCGGCCGACGAGCGGCCGGAGATCGTCTTCGTGACGGCCTTCGAGCATTATGCCGCCGACGCCTTCGAGGTCGAGGCCGCCGACTATCTCCTGAAGCCGGTGCGGTTTGACCGGCTGTGGCAGGCGATCGAACGGGCGAAGCGGCGAAAATATCTCCGCGAGCTCGCCGACCGCGTGACGGAACCGGACGCGAGCCTGCAAACGATCGCGGATGCCAAGTCGGTCCACGGGGACGGCTTCTGGGTCCAGACCCGCTCCGGCGCGGTGTTCGTGCCGACGGAGACGATCGACTGGATCGAAGCGCAGCGCGACTACGTCCTGCTGCACACGGCAACCCGCAGCCACATGATCCGAATGTCCATGCGCTCGCTCGAGGACAAGCTCGACCCGTCGCAGCTGACGCGGGTCCACCGCTCGGCCTTTGCGCGGCCCAGCAACGTGGTCGAAGTTCAGCGCCTTGGACGGTCGATCAGTGCGCTGGTGATGCGGGACGGAGCGATCATCCAGGTCGGCCCGAGCTATGCCAAGGGAGTGGCCGGGCGGCTGAAACTCCTCGACTGATTGTGTCGCGTCGGGACAGCCGCGGCGGCGCCGGAGCGCCCCGCCGAGGGAAACGTTAGGAAGCCTTGCGGGGTGGTCTTTAGCGAGACACGAACGCACCTCGCCGGAGCGGTCGGACCCCCTCGGGACCGGCCGCTTCGTTCATTCAGTCGCAGCAACGACTGCGGATCGAGTCCATCATCTCCCGCCGAAGTTCCGGATCCGCCTTGAATTCGCCGAGCCAGCATTTCGTGACCATCGAAACATCGTGCTGGTTGACTCCCCGGCTGCTCATGCAGGCATGGCTGGCCTCGATCACCACGGCGACGCCCTTGGGGCGAAGCGTATCGTCGAGGGCGTGAGCAATCTGGTTGGTGAGCCGCTCCTGCAGCTGCAGCCTGCGCGCGAACCCTTCGACCAGCCGCGACAGCTTGGAAATTCCCACGACGCGTCCCTGGGGCCTATAGGCGACATGAGCCCTGCCGGTGATCGGCGCCAT